>JBCCJE010000034.1:0-14212 GCA_039027925.1 Bacteroidota bacterium | reverse complement strand
CTGGGTAAAAATGATGAAAGCCGCTATCCGCACCTGCGCTCCGATGTTTAATACCGATCGGATGGTGGCTGATTATGTCTCCAAGATTTACGCGCCTGAGGGGATGATTTCAAAATCGAATTGGCAGCACCGGGGTTAGACAAAGGTGATTTTGAGATCAATGTAGATAAGGATCAACTAACCATCTCGGTGAAAAAGGAAACTTCCAATGAGGTGAAAGAGGAGAAATTTACGCGTAAGGAATTTAGCTACAGTACTTTCACTCGGAGTTTCCACCTGCCCGAAGGTGTTAAAGCTGATGCCATCGAAGCGAGCTACGAAAACGGCGTTCTCGGTATTGCGCTTCCTAAAAAAGAAGAAGCTAAAGCATTACCTGCACGCACGATTGAGGTGAAGTAAGAATTGTTTGTTTGAGGACTTTTGGGGAGAGTAGTGAGATGCTTAAAGAAAGGAGGAGGATACTCCAGTCAAAAGTTGATCGTAAGAAAATTAATGAATAATAAGGTTTTAGGTGTTTTGTTTAATAAAAAAAGGTCAAGATATTTTTACATCTTGACCTTTTCCTTTTTCCCCAAAAGACGTTGGACTATTCGATTTATAAATCTTTGATTTTAAGTTTCTCTCCCGGTACTAAATTTATTTCTCCGTATAAATTATTGTTGCGGATGATTTCGGATAAAGTTACATCGGAGTAGAAGTCATTGATCTGATCGAGCGTCTCTCCTTCCTTAATCAAATGATAGAGTACTTTTTTAGGTTTGACGATCTGAACATCTAGTGGTGTTGACTTTTTCTCCGTTTCGGGAGCAGTACTTTTGGAAAGATTTAGATTTTCTTTAGCAAAATAATAAATCAGTTCTTGACCATAAAAAGTACTACGCTCTCCCAGTTGATTCCAAGTTTTTAGTTCTTCTTCGGAGCATTTTAGAAGTTGAGCAATCTGGCTGAGTCTTTCTCCTTTTTGAACAATGTAAGTAGATTGAATCATATTTTTCGGAATACTCATGTAGTCATAATAATCCGATGAGCTACTGCTGTAAAAATTATTCAATTGCCTTCGGCTACGAAATGCCTTAAATTTTTCCATGCCTGCAAGCGGCAAAGTCAAATAATTCCCAAGTCTGGATTTAGGTATAAAACTTTTTTTGTACGCTGGATTTAACTTTTCAATTTCTTTAGAGGAAACATCACTCGATTTTGAAATTTCGAAAAATGATTCCGAATCAAAAAGAGTCGTCGTTCGCAAGTTTTGGAATTGATACTTGCCAGCTATCGGTTGGATACCGTGTGACTGATAGTAATTCATGATGTAAGTGACTGCAACGAAGGCAGGTACGTAATTTTTGGTTTCCGAGGGAAGAAAATTTCTCAACTTCCAATAGTCCATCGTACCAGCACGCCTGATAGCTCGATTGACCCTACCTGGCCCACAGTTGTAAGCAGCCAATGCTAATGTCCAATCATTATATCGCTTGTGCAGATCGTGTAGGTAAGTAAAAGCTGCTTCCGTGGCTTTGATTGGATCGTTTCTTTCGTCAATGTAAGCGTCCACTTTTAATCCGTACCGCTTGCCAGTTCCTTTCATAAATTGCCAAAGACCAGAAGCCCCCACGGGAGATCTTGCACTCGGATTGAGCGCAGATTCTACGACGGAAAGATACTTCAACTCGTCGGGCAAATTGTTCACCTGTAAAAAGTGTTCAAAAATTGGAAAGTACATTTTTGACTTGCCAATGGTGGCGGCGATGGCTTTCTTTCGACTACCCAAGTAATGCTTAATATTTCGCTCAACTGCCGAATTGTATTTTAAATCCACCGAGCCGTCTAAATCATTTAGACGCTGGCGAACTTCGAGATCAGATAGGTTTGAGGGATTTCCATCATCCGAAAAAGAGGAAGTAATATGTTCAGCGGGAAATTTAAAGCTTAAGTGAGGTAAAGCTAAAAGTAAAACCGTTAATAATATCCAAATCGGTTTCATTTCAAATTAATTTTATAAAAACAGACCATCAACCATGAAGCACACGCTGGGCGTGCTATTGGGCCTTGTGAATCTGGAAAATAAGAAAGTGAAAATTGGCTAGCTCAAGTTTCGCAGGAAGAGGCGGTAGCCAAGTTTGTTAAAAGGTCTATTTTTCTTGAATGATTAAATATTCAAATCTTTGCAAGGTGCTTGCAACAATTTTTAGACCATAACTTGTGGGAAATACACGATACGTGCGCGGTGAGTGATGTACGATTCATGGGATATGATATTTTGAATTTTGCATAATTCGTTGAGAATGAATCATTTGTGATTTCAGGTCTCAACTTTTTAGGATTATAACACTGCAAATATATAATGTATTATCATTATATTTCAAAAAACCTATAATTTTTTAATTTTTAGCCTTGCTCCTACCGTAGGAAAATCATTGCCTTTTATTTCGTTTAGCCTTAAAATATCTTGAATCGTTACCCCCGGATACTGATCTACGATGTCCACGATGGATTCATTTCTACGGATGTAGTGGTAGAGGTAAGTCTCTTTTTTGAACAACGCTTCCTTCAAGGTGGACACTTGATTTTTTCTTTTGCTGGCAGTTCTCGAAAGAATGGTTTCTTCTTGTAACTGGGGAGCGATGGATGGTAATTTTTCAACCTTAATACTCATCGGGTTACTGATTTGGAAGATCGTAATTTCTTTTCCAGTAGTGAGATACGGCTGCGGAAGATTATTCCAAGCCATGATGTGCCTGCGGTGACAATTAAATAATTTGGCCAATTGGTCAATGTTATCTTCTGCTTTTACCTGATAAATAGTTTTGAAAAACTCCAACCGACCACTCGGCTCGGCGATGCGCTTGCTATCTGGGCTAGGAAACCTACTCAGAAAAGCGGGCATGTTGCGCTGTGGTAGAGTCAGGTAGTGACCAGTTCGGCTCGAAGGAATGATGCCTTGCTTAAAACTAGGATTCAAGGCTTCCAAAACGTGAATGGGGGTTCCCGTCAAAGCCGAAATTTCTCTAAAAGAAATAGATTCATAGACTTTTGTGAAATCCGTCAACTGCATGTCTAGTTCGGGAAACCTAGGCTTCAAATAGTGTAAATGGTAATTATTGACAATATAATTGGCAGCCACAAATGCGGGGACGTAATTACGTGTTTCGCGCGGCAGGTATTTTTGAATTTTCCAAAAGTTACGACTCCTACCTCTACGGATAGCTCTGTTTACTCTTCCGGGGCCGCTGTTGTACGCTGCTAGTGCTAGCTCCCAATCTTGGTATTTGTCGTATAATCTTTTTAGATAATTGATGGCGGCTTTGGTAGATTTGTGAGGATCTTTTCTTTCGTCCAGTTTGCTGTTAATTTTTAATCCATACTCCTTACCTGTACCCGGCATGAACTGCCATAATCCCGTAGCGCCTACTCTCGAAACGGCCGTAGGGTTCAGTGCGGACTCTACGACGGAAAGATATTTGATGTCCAGCGGCATACCATTATCCAAAAGGTATTTTTCGAAAAGGGGAAAATACATCACCAGCTTTCCGAGCATACGTTCGGTTTTTTCTCGCTTCCGAACAGAGTAGGTTTTGATGTAGCTTTTGACTACTCGATCCAACTGAGGGACTACAGCTAGGGAGGAAAGATTTTTTACTCTGAACTCCAACTCTTCGTCAGAATAAACTGGAACTTGCATATTGGAAGAGTACGGATCAGTAGTTTGGGCGATGCCCCTTGTGGATAGCAATACGATCAAGCAGAGGAGTACCGTCAGTTGGTTTAGATTCATTTTTATACAAAATTTAAGTAACGCTCAGTTTACAGATAACTTGGATTCAAAAAAGAAGAAAGGCTTATGACCCTGCATTTATTGTGTTGGTTACATTAAAAAAACCATTTATGTAATACACAAAATGAAAGCCATAATTTGCAAAATGCAACGTAGCCAACAAAATTTGATTCGAGGATTAGTTTGATCTGAAATAGACGTGAGGAAACGTGCAAAACTGAAGTTCTATTTTTGAATTGTTGACAACTCACGTGCTCCCAATAACCATTCAAAATAAAACTCCTTTCTTAGTCTTCCATCGTAAGTTCTTCGCTAAAGATAGGAATAATTACGAAATTTCCATCTGCACTAGGTGGGATGATACCTTTTCGGTAGGAAGGGTTTAGTTTTTGGATTGTTTTGAGGCTCATTTTAGTTTTCTCCGCAATTTTTGCCAGCGTGGTTCGCTGATGAATTTTTACCACTTTTACAAATTGCATGGTGTATTCTGGATAGATAGGTCGGAGATCGTGAAAGAAATAATTCTCCATGACGTACGCCGTAGCTATAAATTTGGGTACGTACTGACGGGTCTCCTTAGGTAAAAAATCTTTGATTTCTTCAAAGGAATTTTTGCCCGATTTCTTGATAGCTTTATCCACCCTACCGTAGCCACAATTATAAGCTGCCAGAGCTAGTTTCCAATCTTGGTATTTATCATTTAAAAACTTGAGGTATGCAAGGGCTGCTTGGGTGGACTTCACGGGGTCGCATCTTTCGTCCACGTAGTCATCAATGACTAATCCGTACCGCCGAGCCGTAGCGGGCATAAACTGCCAAAGTCCCTTAGCCCCCACGGGCGATTCGATGGTGGGCATCAAGGCAGACTCTACGATGGGGAGGTACTTTAATTCTTTAGGTAAGTTATTCTCCTGAATATATTTTTCAAAGATGGGAAAGTAAGTAGTCTTTCTACCTAGTAATAATTCCATTCCGACGCGCTCCTTGCCGAGGAATTTTTTTACGTATTTTTTTACTTGCTTGTTATAATTAGCATCAATGGTAAAAGCGTTCGCTTCCCACGATTTGCTGAAATCCTCTTCGGCAATTTCGGCGTTCTCGTCGTCGCCTCCTCTCGATAAATGAGTGAAGTTAAGTGTTGTTGTGGTGTTTGCTCGTGTATTGATATTATTCAAAAATAGGGTCAAAAACAAAAGGAGCAAAACACCTTTTGATATGTTCATGGATGTATGTTTTGGTATTTAACTAGGTAATTTCCGTATGAAAAAAAATAGTTACCAGCAAATAAAATTCGTTTTAGAAAATAGGTGGACTGTGGTTTTTTTAATTCGGTAGGTTTTGCTTTGTTCTAGTGCTGCGTGTGTCAACGTATTACAAAAAAATATAATTTTATTATAGCTCGAATATTTAGATAGGAAAAGAAAAAAGGAATGAGGTAACACCTTTGTAATTACAAAATTAACCCTAATTTGAGTGTGGTACAACCTCCAAAATTGGATTTAACACAATGCAAGTAAGAATGACCACGCAGTGTGACATGCTTAATTTTTATAAAAAAAACATCAGAAAATGCACGAACAATTTATCCGCTAAGAATCACGGAGTTATACATTAAAGATTAGTAAAACGTAACTTTTTTTCTAAAAGAAATGGTTGGTGAGATAATGAGAAAAAGCCAATAATTTTTTTTCTTCAAACTTGTTGGCCATCAACTGAATCCCCATCGGAAGATCATCATGGTGCTTAGCGAAGGGTAAGGAAATCGCTGGAATGCCCACCATATTGGCTTGTACCGTAAAAATGTCAGCTAAATATACCGCTACGGGATCATCCATTTTTTCACCAATCTTCCACGGAGGAGTGGGAGAAGCGGGCATCAAGATAAAGTCGTAATCATTTAAAATTGCGAAAGTTTTATCAGCAATCAATCTTCTGATTTTTTGAGCCTTGGTGTAGTAAGCATCGTAGTAGCCCGAACTTAGTACAAATGTTCCGAGCATAATTCGTCGCTTCACCTCCGTTCCGAATCCTTCCGTTCGAGATTTTTTATAGACCTCTGTCAAATCTTTTGCTGCCTCGCTTCTGTGTCCAAATCGTATACCATCGTACCTCGAAAGATTAGAGGAGGCTTCCGCCGTAGTCAGGACGTAGTAGGCCGGAATGATGTAATCCAAATACTCAAAATGAACTGGCTCGACGGTATGCCCCGCTGCTTTTAATTTTTCAATCAAACCAAATGTTTGGGATCGAATTTCGGGATCAATGCTTTCGTGCTGGAGGGCACTTTCGAAGTACGCAACTTTACTTTTTCCATCAAAAGACAAATGCTGGGAATATTTTTCAACCACCTCGGAACTCGACGTACTATCATTTTCATCGTAGCCCGCCATCATCTCCAACAAGATACTTACATCTTCGACGGACTTCGCCAAAACGCCTATTTGATCGAAAGAGGAGGCGTACGCCAATAGACCAAATCTTGAAATTCGACCGTAGGTAGGTTTCATACCGACGACTCCGCAAAATGCCGCAGGTTGGCGAACTGACCCCCCCGTATCAGATCCCAAGGAAGCCAAACAAGTACCTGCCTGAACCGCCACGGCTGATGCTCCCGAAGAACCTCCCGGTACTTTTTCGGGATCAGCGGCATTGCGCGTAGGCCCGTAAATTGAATTTTCGTTGGAACTACCCATCGCAAATTCATCGCAATTTACTCTTCCGATGATAATAACGTCCTCTTCTAGTAATCGCTGAATTGCCGTAGCCGAAAATAAAGATTCAAAGCCTTCTAACATTTTAGATCCCGCAGTCACGCCGTGGTCTTTGTAGCACAGTACATCTTTGATGGAGATGACCATACCGAATAATTTTCCAACCGAATCGGGATCTTTAGAAAATTTAGCATCTAAGTTTTCGGCTTTCTGCTTGGCTTCTTCCGCAAAAACTTCTACGTAAATATTAAGGTCTTTTGATTGCTCAATATTGGAAAGGTATTGTTCAACTAATTGAACGCAGGAAGTTTCGCCGTCGGAGATGGCTCGTTGGATAGTAGTAAGCGTCATTGCATTCAGAAGGCTGAGGTAAATTGTTGGAGGAAGCGAACGTCGTTTTCGAAGAGTAATCGAATATCGCCAATGTCGTACTTTTGCATAGCGGATCTTTCGATGCCGATGCCAAAGGCATACCCTGAATATCTGTTGGAATCAATGCCACAATTTTCCAGAACATTAGGATCAACCATTCCGCAGCCTAGTACTTCTAGCCAACCCGTTCCCTTGGTTAGTTTTTTTGCCTTCTCTGTTTCTGTTCCTAACCACACGTCCATTTCTGCACTTGGTTCGGTAAATGGGAAATAACTAGGACGCAATCGAATCTTGGTCTCTGCCCCGTAAACCTCCTTGGCAAAATACAACAAGGTCTGCTTCATATCCGCAAAGGAAACATCTTCATCCACGTACAATCCTTCCACCTGATGAAACTGACAATGCGAACGTGCAGATATTGTTTCATTTCGATACACCCGCCCCGGCGCAATGATTCTAATTGGCGGTTTTTGCTTCGTCATCACTCGCGACTGCACAGACGAGGTGTGCGTTCGGAGTAGCATCTCAATACTATTTTTCAAATAAAAAGTATCCTGCATATCTCTGGCGGGGTGGTCTTCGGGCGTGTTCATCGCCGTAAAATTATGCCAGTCATCTTCGATTTCTCTTTCCTCCGCCACCACAAATCCAATACGGGCAAATACCTCAATCATCTGGTTCATCGTAATCGTTACTGGATGTTGTGCTCCTAAGGTCAGCGGTTCTGCTGGCGCCGTTAGGTCTATATCCTGACTACTGGCTTCCTCGGCGGCGGCTTCTTCGGCAGCTTTGAGTGTCTGAAATTTTTGCTCGGCGGCTTGCTTGACGGCATTCACCAACTGGCCGTACTCTTTTTTTCGTTCGTTCTCCACATTTCGGATTTCACCAAATAAAGGTTTGATGATATTTTTTGACCCTACGTACCGAATACGAAACTGCTCGACTTCCTCTTTGCCAGAAGGCGAGGCTGCCTCTATCTCCGATTTGATTTGATGTACTCTATCAAAAATTGCTGCTGACATGATTTGAATTTTACGCTGTGAAATTTGAAGGTGCAAAGGTAAGTTTTTGAGTAATAAAATGTAAATGTCGTCAGTTGAATTTATCCGCTAAAAAATCAAAGTAGGAGAATAAAAAACCAATCCGTAAATGTTTTGTTATGACCCCAAAAAACCTGACTTCATTGAACAAAAGTTTCTTTACCTTTGAGTTCCATTTTGAATTTTTTAAAATTATCACGGATGCTTAAACGACAGATATATTTTTTCGTAGCTATTTTATTGCTCGTCTTAGCAGGTTGTACGGGTGATGCTAGTACTACTGCTCCTTCCAAAAAACCCACAGCTACTACTCCCAAAAAAGAAATCAAAATCCCAAAAATTAATCGGGACTCCGCCTACGTTTTTATCAAAAAGCAAGTTGACTTCGGCCCGCGCGTTCCTAATACCAAAATTCATACTCAGACCAAAGATTGGTTGGTAGGAAAATTTGAATCTTTTGGGGCAGACGTCATTGAGCAAAAGTTTCGGGTAAAGTCCTTTCAAAACAAAACCCTCGACGCCACCAACATCATAGCGCAGTATAATGTGGATAATCCCAAACGAGTAGTACTCGCCGCACATTGGGATACTCGCCACAAAGCAGAACAGGATAAAGATGAAAAGAAAAAAGAACAACCAATCCTCGGAGCAGACGACGGAGCAAGCGGTGTAGGTGTATTGTTAGAAATTGCCCGCCAAATCCAAGCCAACGGAATTGACTTAGGGGTGGACATCGTACTCTTCGATGCGGAAGACCAAGGCGAAAATGGAGGTGCAGAAACCACTTGGTGCTTGGGTTCACAACATTGGTCGAGAGTTCCTCACAAGCCGGGTTACGATGCCAAATGGGGTATTCTACTGGACATGGTAGGTGCTAAAAATGCGCGCTTCACCAAAGACGAAACTTCGATGAAGCACGCCAGCAAAATCATGAATAAGGTATGGAAAATCGCTAAAGCTAGAGGATACGGCAACTACTTTGTGGATGAATTGACTGGGCCGCTGATTGACGATCATAAATTTGTCAATGAGATTGCGGGTATCCCCATGATAGACATCATCAATCGTCCTCAGCGTTCTCGAACGGGATTTGGTAATTACTGGCACACACACGATGACGATATGGATGTCATCAACAAAAGCACCCTACGAGCCGTTGGTCAAACTGTCCTCGCAGCTATCTACCAAGAGGCAGCCGGGACGTTTTGATGAATAATGAAAAATTAGTAATGAATAATTAAGTTAGCAAATGAATTATCCCTAATATTGCTCATTCTTCATTATTAATTTTTCATTAGATAAATGACTCCTGATAAGTATATTCAAAATTATATTGATGGGGTATTAGCACCCGCTGTTTCGGGCGAATATTTTGATAATTGCAATCCTGCCAAAGGTAAAATCTATTCGTATATTCCTGACTCGGATGAGCGTGATGTTCAGCGGGCAGTAGAAGCTGCACAGCGCGCTTACCCAGCGTGGTCGAAAATAAAACCCCAAGCACGATTTAAAATTTTAACTCGCATCGCTGATCTCATTGAGCAATTTTCGTCAGCATTTGCGCAAGCGGAAAGCATTGATTCGGGCAAACCGTTAACTACCTCAACGCAGATTGACATTCCCCGTGCCCATCAAAATATTAGATTTTTTGCTACTGCCCTTTTGCATTATTCTTCGGAATCTCACCAGATGCAAACCGAGGCCATCAACTATACCTTGCGCCAATCCATCGGGGTAGTTGGCTGTATCTCTCCTTGGAACTTACCGTTATACTTGTTCACTTGGAAAATTGCTCCCGCACTTGCTATGGGAAATTGTGTTATTGGGAAACCCTCCGAAATGACACCCATGACGGCTTACTTGCTCTCCAAGGTATGTATCGAGGCGGGGCTTCCTCCGGGCGTTTTGAATATCATTCACGGTCTTGGTAGCAAAGCGGGACAAGCAATCGTAGAACATCCAAACATCAAGGCCATCTCTTTTACTGGGGGAACGAACACGGGTAAAAAAATCATCAGTACCGCTGGGCCGATGTTTAAAAAACTTTCGTTGGAGCTAGGTGGAAAAAATCCTAACATCATATTTACGGATTGCGATTTTGAGGAAATGATGACGACTACACTACGGTCTAGTTTTGCCAACAATGGACAAATTTGTTTGTGTGGTTCTAGGATTTACGTGGAGCAACCTATCTATGAAAAATTCAAAACGGAATTGGCGAAGCGAACGCAACGCTTAAAAGTAGGTGATCCATTTTCGGAGACAACTGACCTCGGAGCTTTGGTTTCCAAGCCACACATGGAAAAAGTATTGAGTTATATTTCTCTAGCCAAAGAGGAAGGTGGTACGATACTTTGTGGTGGTACTCCTGTGGTTACCAAGGGTGACTGCGAAGAGGGCTACTTCATTCGTCCTACCGTTATCGAAGGACTACCTCATCATTGCCGCACAAACCAAGAAGAAATTTTTGGACCAGTTGTCACCATTACACCTTTTGATACCGAGGAGGAAGTACTCGGCTACGCCAACGGAACTCCTTACGGTCTTTCCGCTACGGTGTGGACTAAAGATATTTCGAGGGCTCATCGGATGGCCGAAAAATTAGCAGCAGGAATTATTTGGATCAACTGCTGGATGGTCAGGGATTTACGAACGCCTTTTGGTGGAGTGAAAAATTCGGGCGTCGGTCGGGAAGGAGGGTTGGAGGCGTTACGGTTTTTTACGGAGCCGAAAAATGTTTGCATCAAATACGGGTAGTGCGCTAAGAATTATGCCTGCCTCGCAACCTGCGAAGATGATGGATTGCATGTGACTTCTCATACAAAGTTTTTTGAAGTTTTGGGAAAAAATCAATAGTACACAATATTTTGACGGATGAGTTCATCAAAAGAAATAAATCAAAACCAACCTCGATTTTCAAGATCGGACATTACCGCATTTTTCGCTTTGGTAATTAGTGTGGGGGCATTGGGTGTGTCCGTTTACGAAGCTAGTATTTTGCGGAGTCAGCAGGAAATAATGCGCAATCAGCAAAAGGCATCTGTGCTGCCCTATCTCGTTCCTCACCAGAATTACGCTTTTAGTACCAATGGAAATAAATTCACTTACACTTTTGAAAATAAAGGTATTGGTCCCGGAAGAATCACACGGGCGCGCCTCAAAATTAACGATCAAAAAGTCAGTACCTACTCCGAAGTTTTGAAACAATTAAAAGTAATCCTCCCCGCAGAAGTGGATTTTGGACTTTCGTTCAAAAATCCTGAAAACTATTTTATCTCCGCAAAGGAAGAGATAACTGCGCTCGAAATTAATTTTCCTCGATTCGAAAATGACTACCAAGTAGTTCACGATTTGGACTTAGATTTTGAAATTTGTTTCTGTTCCATTTACGATGATTGTTGGAGTTTATTGAGGGAAGAAAACCAACCTCAAAAAGGCTGTCCGTAAAATTTTGCGTAGCAAAATCACGTTGAAGGCATTGGTGCAGGAAGGACTTACGAAAACTATCAGATCGTCACCTCATTCTCTAGCGACTTCCCTTTTTCAAAATCTGAAATATTTTCCAGAGTGATGTTAGCAATATTTTCTAGTGCTTCATTGGTTAAGAATCCTTGATGTGCTGTGACTAGCACGTTGGGAAATGCCATGAGTCGCATGATTTGATCGTCGGTGATTATTCTTTCACTAAGGTCTCGAAAAAAAAGTTCTTCTTCCTCCTCGTACACATCAATCCCAAGGTAACCCAATTTTCTTTTCTTGAGAGCTTTGATAACTGCCTTGGTATTAATGAGTCCACCTCTACTGGTGTTAATCAGCATTGCTCCTTTTTTCATTTCGGAGAAGGTAGCGGTATTCATCAAGTGGTGGGTGTGATCATTTAAGGGACAATGCAGGGAAATAATATCAGATCGTTGGAGGACTTTTTTGAAGGGTAGGTAAGTCACCCCTTGGGTTTTTAAATCCTCATTTTCGTAAACATCAAAAGCTAAAACCCGACAACCAAAGCCTAGCATGATTTTACAAAAAGCAACACCAATCTTTCCCGTACCGATCACACCAACAGTCTTTTTGTGGAGATTAAAACCCGTCAAACGATCCGCTGCGAAGTTACCTTCCCGAACTCTGTTGTACGCTTTGTGAGTTTTTCTATTAAGAGTCATGATAAGGGCAACGGCGTGTTCCGCAACTGCCATTGGTGAGTAGGCTGGAACTCGGACCACCTTGATACTTGCTTTTACTGCTGCTTCGAGGTCAACATTATTAAACCCTGCACACCTCAGAGCAATGATTTTGACTTTACATTTCGCAAGTTTTTTGATGACTTGCGCATTGACATCATCATTTACAAAAACGCAAATTGCCTTATAACCTTCAGTCATCCCAACTGTGTTGATATTCAATTGTGCTTTAAAAAAATCTAGCTGGTGTCTGCCATTATTATATCTTTGAAAAGTTTCCTTATCGTAAGATTTGGTGCTAAAAAAGGCAATCTTCATGTATTTTTTATTTTTTGTAAAAGTATTGTTTTTTCGAGACGAGTAAAACCTGCGTCAGATCACATTCTCCAAAACTGCCGCGTACCCTTGTCCTACTCCGACACACATGGTCACTAGCGCATACTTTTTTCCAGTTAAACTTAATTCTAAAGCTGCTGAATTACAAAGGCGCGCCCCCGTCATGCCCAATGGATGCCCAATGGCAATAGCACCCCCGTTAGGATTGATACGCAGATCATCATCTGCTAGCCCCCACTCCCGAATACAGGCTAAACTTTGGGAGGCAAAAGCCTCATTCAACTCGATGATATCCATGTCCGCCATCGTCAATCCTGCTTTTGTAAGTGCTTTGTTAGAAGCCCCGACTGGACCGATACCCATGATACGAGGTTCTACACCAATGACTGCCGAACTTACGATTTTTGCCAACGGCTTCAAGTCATATTTTTTGACTGCAGCTTCCGAAGCAACGATGGTTGCTGCTGCTCCGTCATTTAAGCCCGAAGCATTTCCAGCGGTTACTGTTCCTCCATTTTCTGCCTTCCGAAATACGGGGCGCAACTTGGCTAACACTTCCAGACTTGTATTGGGTTTGATAAATTCATCGTGCTCAAAATGAATTGGCTCTTTTTTCCTTTGCGGAATAGAAACTGGAATAATCTCTTTTGCCAGCCGTCCGTTGCGCTGCGCCTCGGCTGCTTTCATTTGCGAACGATACGCAAAGAGATCTTGATCTGCTCGGCTGATGTTATATTTATCCACCAAATTTTCGGCAGTAACTCCCATACCATCTGTCCCGTACATCTCGTGCATTTTTTTATTGATAAATCTCCAGCCGAAACTACTATCGTGCATCTGCGCATCTCTACCAAAAGGTTTGGAAACTTTGGAAATCACCCACGGCCCACGGGTCATGTGTTCTACTCCACCCGCTATGAACACATCGCCATCGCCTGCCTTGATCGCTCGGTTGGCATGAATGATGGAGGACAGTCCCGAAGAGCATAATCTATTAACGGTCTCTCCCGGAACGCTCCAAGGTAATCCTGCGAGGAGGGCGCACATCCGGGCAACGTTCCGATTATCTTCGCCCGCCTGATTGGCGCAGCCGAGGATGACATCGTCGTAGGCTTCTTTTGGAATGTTCGTATTTCTTTCGATAATGGTTTTGATAACGTGTGCACCAAGATCGTCCGTTCTGATAGTGGACAGTGTGCCTGTGAATTTTCCGATTGGAGTTCGAACTCCATCAATGATGTATGACATATTGATTTAATTGAAAATGGAGAATTGAAAATGGAAAATGGAAAATGGAAAATGGAAAATTTCGAATAAACGTATTTGATTGTACTATTCTTAAATTTTTCATTTTCAATTACCCGTTTAGTTTTGATTTGGATGTTTTTACGATTGCCACTAGAATTTTTATAATTTCCAAGCAATCATTATGAATTGATGAGAACTCTTGTTCAGATAAATAATCTCCTTCTTTAATCATTTGAAGCCAATATTCTGTTTCGTTGGCTTCTTTTAATGCGATGCTTAATTTATGTACAAAATCCTTTTTACTTTCAGCATGCTCTGATTCTCTTACTAACGCTCCGGGTGCAGTTCCACTTCTTTTGAGTTGTTTTGATAGAATATATTCACTTTTATTTTTCTCTAAATAGATACAAAGTCGAACAATTCGTTTACCAAACACAAATGTTTTTTCTCGTATTATGTTTTTTTTCATAGAGCAAAAATATAATTGAAAATTGAAAATGGAGAATTGAAAATTTTAAAATAATGTAGCCATTTTTTTGAGTCTTTCGATACACG
>JBCCJE010000033.1:0-14243 GCA_039027925.1 Bacteroidota bacterium | reverse complement strand
TTTACTTTTTTCATAACCTTTCGATTGCGAAAGGTCTGATGATAATAAAAGAAACAGAGCATTTAGTTAAAACTTATAATATCCAAGTATTGGATAGAGATTTACCTGATTACAAGAGCTTAGGAAACGATATTCGTTGGTTTGGAGAAAAAAGCAATGAATTTTTTCCAGGCGATTTAGATGCACGTAAAGCTTTAGTTATAGGTGATTTAGATGCAGATGTTCCAATCTGTTTGGATTATAGATTAGATGAAGAAAATCCAATCGTAGTTTGGCTGAATGGACAGCTTTTATGGGAAAAAATAGCAAACTCGTATAGTGAGTTTATAAATAATTTAAATTTACTAGCCTAGCTGGATACAGGTAGTCCTAGCTGGTTTTCAGGAAGTTAAAATTTAGGACATACTCCCACACAGCAATTTCTTATATTGAGATATGTCGTCCCGCTGGGACTTTTAGAATATGCAAATGGATTGTTATACTCTACCCATATTTTGTCCCTCTGGGCTATCGTTTGTACACAAGTAGTATTATGTTTTTATAAATATGTAAAGCATTGATTTTCGTATAAATGAAGTCAGTTTTATGGACTTTATGGTTAATCTAGGAATCATTAGACCACAAAAAGTATCCATTTTAGTGGATTTTTAAACTAAAAGTTCAGAAATCTGACACCTTTAAAATTCAAAACCAGCACTTTACATATTTTAATTTTCATAATACTACTTGTGTACAAACGATAGCCCTCTGGGACTTTAAGGTTACGCAAAACTTTAATTTTGCTACCGATATGTTGCACTTCTAGGACTTTTAAAATTTGCAAGTGTACTGTTATTAGTTGCCCATATGTGGTCTCTCTGGGACTTTAAGGTTACGCAAGATCTTAATTTTGCTACCGATATATTGCACTTCTAGGACTTTTAAAACTTGTAAATGTATTGTTTTATTGGCTACCCATATTTTGTCCCTCTGGGACTTTAAGGTTACGCAAAACTTTAATTTTGCTACCAATATGTTGCACCTCTGGTGCTTTCTAGAAAAGTCCCAGAGGGACAACACATGGGTAGATATTCCAAAAAACAATGTATTTACAATATTAAAGTCCCAGAGGGACGACATATAAAAACAATATAATTACAAAATTCATAAAACACATCCTGTGCAAAAAGTTACTTTTCCTCAAAGATTAAGCTACTTATTGCTAACAAGTATATACATTGTTATAATTCCCCCGCCAACTTCCTCAACTCCTCTACCATTCCCCTCAACTCATAACCCAACTCTACCATCTTATCACAAACCAACGATAAATCTTTTGGTCGCTTGGCAGCCATCACGACGTCTGACTGCAAACACTTTCGAATATTAGCATTTGGAATTTTAAACACCTTCTGTATCAAATCTGCCATGTCTGCTCTCGATACTCGATCTTTTCCAGCTAGATGAAACAATCCATTTACATTTTTATTCAATAATAAAAACAAACCATCAGCGGCAGATTGACCACTTGCTGGAACTCGGTATTCATCGGTGAATACATTAAGCTGTTCTCCATTTCGCATCTTGGTTAACCATCCTTTTAAAAAGTTTTCGGAGGCAGAACTCGTAGCCCCAAACATCAAAGGCATCCGAACCACTATCGCATTTGGATTTACTTCGAGGACTTGTTTTTCTGCTAATAACTTATGTTCTGCGTAAATGTGAATGGGCGTAGGTTTATCTGTTTCACTATAAGGAGCATGATCGCCATCAAATACCTGAGAGCTGGAGGTAAAGAGGAAAGGAATTTTCAGGTCGTGACAAATCTGAGCAAGATGAGTTGTAGCTTCCACATTGATGGTGAAAGATAACTCTGGATTGTTAGCGCAAGCATTGGGTTGAGAAAGTGCCGCAGCGTGGAGCACGCCGTCTATTTTGTTATTTGAAAAAAAGCGATCAAGATTTTCCTTATCAGTAATATTGAGTTGATGAATTTTTACATGAGGATATACTACTTTGTTTTTGTAGTAAGTACCTATGATTTGCCAATCTTGCTGAGGGTAATGACAAATATTCCAACCTAGAAATCCTGATGCGCCCGTTACGAGAAGATTTTTCATATGTTAAAAAGCATTGAAGGTAAATTTATGTTTGTAGGTTTTCTCACGGTGCTTCTACTGACTTACGTTTGATAAACTTGTCAAGTTTAGTAAACGTAGGAGCGTAAGAACGTTCAGCGTCCGTCAAAGTAAATTTTTGAGCGTTATTGGACACAAAAATTAAGCGAAGATAAAAATGATTTTCCTTAAATTTGATTGATTAAAATTCACATTTTTTACCAAAAGAAAATTCTATGAAGAAGAATAACCTTTACATTTTACACTTTAGCTTACGCACGTTGATGGCTATTTTTTTGATGCTTGGATTCAACGCTGCGCAAGCCCAACCTATCATTGATACCGACGAATATTTAGGTTGTAAAAAAGCGGGACACGTACATTTGCACAAAGCGCCTGCTCTGACGATGCAAGAAGAATTGAGTTTGCAAAATAGCGTAGAGCGAAGTGATACCATTGATATTTTGCATTATAATATCAATTTAGATTTTCGGGATTTTAGCTTTGCGCAAATTAAAGGCTACTGTGAAATTTCCATCAAATCCAAAATGAACGACGTGGAGTCTATCACATTGGATTTACTGGACTTTGACATTGACTCCGTAGATGCGCAAGGTCAGTTGCTCACCTACTCTCGTAATGATAATTTTATAACCGTACATTTCCCAACTCCTTTAGGGGTGGATAGTGAGTATGATTTTTCGGTTCACTACAACGGAAAACCAACGCCCGCCGCTTCGGGTTTTGGAGGGTTGGTGTTTAGCGGCGGTATTGCCTATAATCTCGGTATCGGACTCGGGGCTACCCCTTACAATTACGGTCGTGGATGGTTTCCTTGTTTTGATACTTTTGTGGAGCGATCTACCTACGAGTTCAATATCATTTCTAACGGTAACCGTAGGGCTTACTGCTCGGGGACTTTTATGGGAGAAAACGATTTAGGCAACGGGGCGGTGCTCAGAAGTTTTGAACTGAATCAAGAAATTCCGACTTACCTCGCAGGAATTGCCGTAGGAGATTATCAAAGTTGGAATGTAACTCATCCCGGCGCATTCGGAGATGTACCACTAGAAATTTTAGCATTACCCAATGATTTGAATGCGGTGGTTAGTGGCTTGAATAAATTGGACGAGATTGTTGATGCCCTCGAATTTTGGTGGGGCGCACATCCTTGGGAGAGAGTGGGCTACGTGATGACTGGAAATGGCGCAATGGAACACGCTACCAACGTAGCCTATCCTCTCAACGTAGCTCTAAATGGAAGTGAGGCTCAAAATAACGAACTAGTGGCTCACGAATTGGGGCACAGTTGGTGGGGAAATATTGTGACACTAAATGATCCCGAAAATATGTGGATCAAGGAAGGGCCCGCGGAGTATAGTTCGTATCTGATTTATGAATATATTTTTAATCGGGATGAATTTAATCGAATCAATAAAGAAAATCTACTAAGAGTGATCGAGGAAGCGCACATTGATGATGATGGGTATCAGGCACTCTCTCCTATGCCCTACGATCAAACCTACGGTACGCATACTTACCAAAAAGGGGCACTCGTGATTCATAACTTACGAGGATACCTAGGTGATGATTTATTTAAAACGGGCATGAAGGCAGTTTTGGATGAGTATGCCTATGGTCACATGGATGCTTTCCAGTTTAGAGATGCTTTGACCCAAGCAACGGGGGTGGACTTAGGACCATTTTTTGATGCTTGGATTTTTGCTCCGGGGTACGCTGCTTACGAAGTGGAAGACATAACCGCTTCGGCGCAGGGCAGTAATTTTGAGGTGGCTTTGACAATTCAGCAGAAGCTACACGCAGCTACGGTATTGCACAAGCAAGTACCTCTGAACGTTACCTTTGTGAGTGACGATTTTGAATTTCACCACGAACTCATCACGGTTTCGGAAGAGCTAACGACGGTGAATCTAACTGTACCATTTGAGCCAGCAACGGTATTTTTGAACGGCGAACACGAGTTGAATTTAGCCGTAATTGGTTCGCATAAGACGGTAACTGAGACTGGACAAACGGGGATTCAGTACGGAGGGTTAGGTGCTCAAGTCATTGAACTAACCGATTCTGCTTTTATTCGTTTGGAGGAATATCGGGTCTTACCTGATCCTTCCCCTACTAATGTGTACGATGCTCGGCTCTCTTCCAATCATTATTTTCGGGTAGCGGGTGTGGCAAAAGATGGATTAGTAATGAAGGGTACGTATGCTTATAATAGTAACTTACCCGGCGACATTGACTACGACCTAGTGGAGATTACGGAGGATAGTTTGGTGCTGCTGTACCGACCGAATCAAAATGAAGATTGGATTGAATATCCAGATTACGAATTGAAGACGTTCGGAAGTTCTGTTGACGGTTTTGGCTTCGTTGAGATTGAGCCAATGGTATTTGGTGAGTACGTCTTGGCGAATGCAGTCATCCCCACTACCTCTAGTGAAGATATTTTAAAAGAAAAAATAGATTGGGCGGTTTTCCCAAATCCTACTGCCGACCAAATTATCGTAGGGGGAGATTTACCCGAAAATGGTGATTACGAAATTCGTTTATTTGATTTGCAGGGGAAAAATATTATCCAGCAAGATATGCAAGTTAATCAAGGTGAGTTCAACGTAACAATCAATTTACAAGATGTACCCAATGGCATGTACATCGCAAAAATAGTTGATGCCAATGGTAAAGAATGGGGGAGTGAGCAGGTGGAAAAATTGAAGTAGTTAATTTTTGGGAGTAGAGAGGTGTTAACAGGATTTCATATCCATTTCATAAACCATCAAAATAAGATTTTGTTATTCCTCTATTCACAAATCAAATAAACAAAATCAATATGCGTAGAGCCTTACTGTGGTTTCGAACGGATCTTCGACTTCACGATAATCTTGCCTTAACTGCTGCCCTGAAAGAAAATGATGAAATTGTTCCTGTCTATATTTTTGATGAACAATGGTTGGGAAAAGATCAATGGGGATTTCAGCGAACGGGTGCTTATCGCATGCAATTTTTGCTGGAATCGCTGACCGATCTAAAGGATCACCTGCAAGAATTGGGGAGCGATCTGATTGTGCAAAAAGGAGACCCTGCCGTGCTGCTCTCCGAAATGGCCCAAAAGTATGAATGCGATACCATCTATTGTTCTAAAGAATATACGAGCGAGGAAGTAGCAGTAGAAAATCGGGTTTCCCAACAACTGAATCTCAAGTGCTATCACAATAGTCCGATGATTCATCCCGATGATGTTACTTTCGCCATAGATCGAATGCCGGAGGTATTCACCGCTTTTCGAAAAAAAGTAGAACGCTACTCCGAAGTGCGGATTCCGTTGGAAACGCCCGAAGCAATTCCTAGTCCTAAATTGGATACCGAAGCTATCCCTCCGCTGAAAGACTTTCACCTAGAAATATTTCAACAAGATAAGCGGGGAGTACTGCCTTTTAAGGGTGGTTCGGTAGCGGCTTGGAATCGCTTGGATCATTATTTTTGGGATACCGAAAAACTATCTGTGTATAAAAAAACGCGTAACGGATTGGTAGGGGCAGACTACTCTAGTAAGTTTTCACCTTGGTTGGCGCACGGTTGTATTTCGGCGAGAGCCATCTACGATGAAGTCGAAAGATACGAAGACGATATAGAAAAAAATGATTCTACCTATTGGTTAAAATTCGAATTGCTTTGGCGGGACTTTTTTAAATATACCGCCATGCGCTACGGCAATCGGATTTTTCACGCCAACGGCATCAAGGACAAAAACAAAAAGTGGGGCTACCGACCTAGAATCATGCAAAAGTGGATTGACGGCGAGACGGGTGATGACTTCGTAGATGCCAACATGATTGAACTCAAATCTACGGGTTTCATGAGTAATCGTGGGCGACAAAATGTAGCTTCCTACCTAGTACATCAACTCAATTTGGATTGGCGAGCGGGAGCGGCTTGGTTCGAATCCATGTTGATTGACTACGATGTCACCAGCAATTATGGCAATTGGATTTACGCCGCAGGGGTAGGCAATGATCCCCGTGATCGAGTATTCAATACCCAAAAGCAAGCGAGCATGTACGATAAGTCGAAGTCCTTTCGGAGATTATGGTTGGCAGATAAATAGCACGAAAAATTTTAGGGTCACTTGCCACGGAATGTCGTCAACTTAGCGGCAGTCTAGGAGGGTAATTTCAAAATTCCCCTCGCAGTTTTCTTTAATTCCTTAATGGCATTTACAAAAAAGTCTTAGTAGTCATTCAAGTTAATAGTGACGGGGTTGAATTTGGATGAATTTTGGAACTAGATAAGGCAAAAAACACAGTCGATGCCTTAGCATCGGTGAGTATTTTTAACGAAGTATAGTTTCAAAAGTCGCCAAATTACCCGACAGTATTATCTGGAAAGACTACTTAGTGCCTTCCAGTAAAAAAAGCAAAAGGACTATGAATTGGATTCTAAAAAATCTACATCTCATCATTTCTGTATCCATCGTTGCACCTACTGCCATCATCTACGGCTCACCGTCAATACTTGCAGGGAAATTGGATATTCAAGTCAATACCGTAGATCTTTCCAATTTATTAAAAGCCGTCATGGGATTATACCTCGGGGCTTCTGTCGTGTGGATACTAGGAATTTTTAAAAATGAATATTGGAGAATCGCCACTCAACTCAATATTTTATTTATGTTGGCCCTCGGCGCAGGAAGAGTAATCAGTATGCTCGTGGACGGATTGCCTACTGATGGGTATATCTTCGGCGTGATTGCCGAGTTAGCTTTAGGAATATTTGCAATTTATCAATTAAAAAAATATGGGTCTGACAAGTGACCAATTTACAATCTTTGGACAATTGAGATTTTGATTTTTGAAAAAAAATCTGCTATATTTGACCTGTGTAAGTTGCACAAGCCCGCTGTCAAAAGCAACGGGAGATTTGTTCACTAAAAAAAAGGAGGTATTATGAATCTATCTAAATCACAAGTTAAATTCCTTACAGAAAGTAAATCAAACCATTCATCTTTAAAAACGGAGATGTCTTAATACATGAGTTGTAGGGGATATCGCCTACACCTTCATAAGTTTCATTTGCTTAGTAAGCAATTAACTGAAGAAAAATCCCTTGTGACCTTGCGGTTACAAGGGATTTTTAGTTTTTAAATGATGAAGCAAAAACAGCAGTAGAATGCTTATTGGTGCATAGCTCAGTTCATAATTTGCTATAAAATCATGAATACACCGCAAATTCGGTTCATCTAATGAATTAGTGTCTATGTGTGCCGCTAGTTCTACAAACTGAACACTTCGACTTTGTATCATTGCCAATACTACTAAACTAATGAACTTTTTTCTGGCTAAGTTGATTGGTTTGACTAATCTTAACTTTTCAACTTTCTCAAATATTTCTAACATCTTTGTCTGAAGCATTTTTAGGGTTTTTCTGATGCGCTAACTCGGTTAACACCTTTTTATTTTTTCTCATGTAGAGTATCAAATGGTTTTAACAACCCTTGCTTCCTGCTGTGGCATTCTCACGGCGTTACCGAAGCAGATGCGCTAAACAGTTACAAAAAATCTTCGTTTCTTAGTATCTCATTAATTTTAAGAAAAACTCATGTCGTACGAAAACCTACAAACGAAACTCAACAATCAGTATCCTGCCATTGAGGACTTAATCAAAAAAGCCAAGCGACGTATCCCAAGTGTTGCCTACGAATATCTCAGCTCGGGCACTGGCGATGAGGACTTGCTCACCCGTAATCGAACTGCCTTTCAAAAAATTAATTTTCTCCCTCGATTTTGTAAAGGAGCATTAGCCGCCAATACAGAGACGACTTTGTTTGGGAAAAAATACGCTGCGCCTATCGGCATTTCTCCCGTAGGACTGACGGGACTGATGTGGCCGCGAGTTGAACATTTCTTGGCAGCTTCCGCGAGCCGAATGAATATTCCTTACACCCTCAGTACCGTAGCGACGGAAACTCCCGAAACGGTGGGAGCACACGTGGGCGATATGGGCTGGTTTCAACTTTATCCGCCAAAGGATAGAGCTATAAGAAATTCGCTTTTGGAGCGAGCGAAGCAGTCGGGCTTCCACACGCTAGTAGTTACTGCGGATGTACCGATGGCGAGTAGGCGAGAGAGAACCAAACGTGCAGGGCTTACTATGCCTCCTCAAATCTCGCTCAAAATGATCTGGGAGGCAATCACCCACCCTACGTGGACTTACTACACCTTGCTTAATGGCTTGCCTAAATTGAGAACGGTGGAACACTACACTAATAATAATAGTATGAAATTCGTGAGTGGTTTTGTCGGTAATCGCCTTGGTGGTACGCTGGATTGGGATTATTGCAAGGAATTAAAAGAAGCGTGGGACGGGCCAGTCATCCTCAAAGGCATCTTGCATCCCGCCGACGCAGCCAAGGCCGTAGAGATCGGATTGGACGGAATTAATGTTTCTAATCACGGAGGGCGGCAGTTCAACGGAGCACCGGCAGCCATTGAGGCTCTTCCTGCTATCGTAGCTGAAGTGGGCGATAAAGTACCCATCATTTTTGATAGTGGTATCCGAACGGGGCTTGATATTATGCGAGCCATACACTTGGGAGCGGATTTTGTGTTTGCCGGGAGGGCGTTCGTTTACGCTGTGGCTGCGATAGGAAGGTACGGTGGTGATCACGCTACTTCCATTTTGGTAGATGATCTTAAAAATAATATGGTTCAGTTGGGGGCTTCGAATCTTGATGAGGTGAGAGATGGGGTAAGAGTGATGAGAGATGAGAGATGATGTGTCAGATGATGAATGGAGCGGTATTCTATTATTCGTTGACGATTGGTATTTAATAACAATAAAAAAACGTAAAAGTGAGAAGCATACTTTGCATTCAATTTTTGTTGTATTTGATTTTAGCTCAGAGTTGTAATTCTACTCATTTCAAACTTGATACTTTCCAATTGAAAAATTATAGTTGAGCTTATCAATACTACCTTCATTTTCGAGGGTTGCATCCCAGTCATATTTGAGTTCGGTGCCGGCAAATTCGGTTTTTACTTCAATGAACATATCTTGGGAAAAAATTACGTTTGCCCAAATCAGGCAGGTCAAGGCGAGGAGGGTTAGCTTTTTCATTTTATACTTTTTTAAAGGTCTAGCTGGTGTTAAATTTTTTGATTATTAACGTTTAGCTTTTACAACGAAATGAGAGAGATGGTTGTTCAGTCGTTATTTGATTTATGCTAATCTCCTTTTATTTGCTATACTTTCACCCATCATTCAAACGGATTGTCCATCATTTTAATCGAGCTATTCGTCTTTTTTAATGCCGTTTCAATTTCACTTTTTAGCAGGCCACTTCCTCCGCCGTAATGTTGGATAATTTTTGCTTCAGGTTGTAGTTTTTGAAAAATGGCTCTGACTTTACCTTCAGAGGCTGGAGAAATACCGCCACCTAGCAGTACCAAATCGTAAGTATGCTGGCTAAATAACTCAATTGCTTTTTCTTCGTCGGTACTTCCCTCACCCAACCAATTTTCATTTTTATTCACCAATCGAATTAAGGTTTCTAAGATTTCTGGATGTTTACCAAAAATTAATATTTGAATCTTTTTCATAATTTTTTTACAAATTTGTTTAATGGGTTTCTATTTCTAGGCGTCTTTTCTCTTGTCAAATAAGGCTCTTCCAATGCCTCTGCTGCGCCCAAATATCCTAAGGCAATAAAACAAACTGGCTCTTGATCTTCACCCAATGCGAGTAATGTTTTAGTTTTATCTTTATCAAAACCAGCCATGAAGTGTCCGTGAATATCTCGATAGGTCGCTTGGGCAATGAGTTGAGCATTAGCCATACCTAAGTCATGGTCAGCCCACGGATTTGTATTTCTATTGTTAGCAAATGTATTTCTCTTAATGGCTACTACTAAAGCGGCTGCTTGCTTCGTCCAAGGCTGATTACCTCCCGCCAGACAATTCCACAATTTTTCAAAACCCTCACTTCCTCTTAGGGCATAAACATATGCCCAGGGTTGTTCATTGTTCGCACTCGCAGCCCATCTTGCTGCTTCAAATAATTCATTGATTTGCTCTTCCGTGAATGTCTTGTTGGAAAATGATCGTGGACTCCACCGATTGAGTATTAGCGGATGGAGGTCAGCTTTGGTAGTAGCGGCTTTTACGTCTGGTATTTTTATCATGTTGTAATTTCATTCTTAGTGTTAAAAATAATTTAGCGCAAGTTCCAATTGTAGTCCCCAACTTTGCGCAAGTTCTAATCCTTTTGGGATTAAAAAATGTTGGGGACTACATAGGAAACTTCGGTTTAATTTTAAGATCATTGAGTCTTCAATTCATCATTTCCCTAGGTTTCGGGGCAGGCATCATGCTCAATTCAAATTCATTGGTACTTCCATTAACAATACTTTTGCATTTTCATCCGCAACGACTTCAATGCTATCGGTATCCCATACGCCGTATCCATCTCTTTTTCCCAAGGATTGTCCATTGATGCTTACGTTGCCCTCTAGGATGAATGCGTAGATTCCATTTCCCTTGGATTTGAGTTCGTAAGTTTCGCTTTTTCCTTTTTCAAAATTCCCCATATGGAACCAAGCATTCTGATGAATCCATACTCCGGCATCGTCGGCATTGGGAGATAATATTTGTTGAAATTTATTCTTCACTTTATTATCCTCCAAGGTGATTTGGTCATAGCGCGGAGTTACATTTTTTTGATTTGGAAATAGCCAAATCTGTAAAAATTTTACCTCTTGATCTTTGTTCTTGTTGTACTCGCTGTGAAAAACACCCGTCCCCGCACTCATCGCTTGAACATCACCTTGCTTGATGACTGTGGTATTTCCCATGCTATCCTTGTGTTCTAAATCTCCCTCTAGTGGGATGGAGATAATTTCCATATTGTCGTGTGGGTGCGTACCAAATCCTCTTCCCGCAGCGACCACATCGTCATTCAACACTCTCAACACACCGAAGTGCATTCTTTCGGGATTGTGGTAATTCGCAAAACTAAAACTGTGGTGACTGTTTAACCAACCGTGATTGGCGTGTCCTCTGGTGCTGGCTTTATGCAATACTGATTTCATTGTTTTTACTTCTTTATTAGGTAAATGATTAAATCCGACTTGCTCCATTAATTTGTCAAAAGTCGAATCTTTTGGTTTGACATTTTTAGCTTGGAGGTTGGAGCTTCCCGCAGCGATTCCCGCTGCACCAAGCAATGATTTTTTGATAAAGTTTTTTCTATCCATGTTGATTTTATTTTGTCATTAATTATGATACAAAGATGCAAGCGTTTAATCGGGGAAGCGATATAAAAAAAGGAAAGAGATATGTAAAAATGTCGGAAAGTGATTTTTATGGAGTAAGTCTTTCTCTAAATTTCGTAGGGGAGTCACCTACCCTTTTTTTAAAAAAACTACTAAAGTGTAGCGGTTCTTCAAAGCCAACTTGGTAGGCTACCTCATTGATATTCAGTTCAGTATGCAATAGTAATCTTTTAGATTCCAGTAAAATTCTATCTTGAATAAATGTTTTGGCAGTTTTACCGGTGATGTCTTTTACCGTTTGGCTCAGATGCTTAGGAGATATATGAATTTCGGAGGCGTAGTTTTTTACTTTATGCCATTGATCATAGTTGGATTCTACCAATTGCTTAAAATCCCGCAGGATACAAACGCCTTTGTGGTCTTCTTTGAGTTGAGTAGCATCCAGATTTTGGCTGTTGCTCGAAAAGATCAAAAACAACTGCAAGAAAGCCCCCAAGGCTCTGTTGCGGTACTTTAATTCTAAGGGCATGCAGGTCTCCATTTCTCGGAGTATTCCGAATAACCGATCAAAAATTTGTTCATCAATCTTGAGCGGAGGGGAATCGCCAAAGCCTCTGAACAAATTAATATTGGAAATAAAACTTTCTGGGATATTATTTTCCAAAAGAAAATCTCTGGAAAAAGTGAGTACCCAACCTTGAGGTTTTTCTTCCAAATCTACGATGTGAATTTGCCCAGGACTCACAAAATGAATTTCATAATTTGAAAATAAAAAAGTCTGATAATCTACGATGTGTTTTCCCTTAGCGGATTGGATCAACATGATGGTGTAATAATCGTGTCGGTGTGGAACATCTTTTTGACCAGACGCACGCTCATAAATATCTCCCATGGATTGGAGATTAAAACTGATACTAGGTTTTCGTAATTGGATTTTATTCTTGGAGAGATTTTGTTCCACTGTGCTAAGTTGAATTAAAAATAATTGAGGTATCCCGTAAGTGGTACAGATGATTGGTTCTAACTTTGAGAATACTTTACTGTTAAATTTTTGTACACTATCTGCGTGCTTGTAGGTTGCTTCTCCCCCGCTGGGGGGGGCGGGGGGTGGAGTCCACGATTTTTTTCATTTGATTTTAAATTCCACCCCCCAACCCCCGCCAGCGGGGGAGAGGAGTCCTGCAAGCTCGCAGATAGTGTGCAAAAATTTAACAGTAGAACCTCCCCAAAATTAGAATCAATCACCTCTGCGTAAGTGGAGTTATTTATCAACTATTTTATTCCTCCACGCACAAAAGCTATAACAGCTAATGAGAATCTATGTTTATTTTCATACATTAGATGAAAAAATATACATGAAAACCACCCAGCTTCAGATTATCAACAAGCACATCGAACAACTTGACCTAGATATTACCTACCGAAAACTCATGGATTTTGTAAGAGATACTCATCAAATGTCTTTTTTTAAAAAGATCATTGAACTTACGGATTGGAAGGAAACAGGTAATTACACCGAGTCAGCATTCAAAGTTCAACTCGAGAAATTAACTGCCGAGCTAAAGGAATATGATTACTTTCCCAATCAAAATCGAAGGCAAATCATCGGTGTCAAAAATGTTTACAAAACTTACCGAAGAAATAATTTTTCACTTGGCCCCATTGATTTGACATTAGACAAAGGAGAAATTATTGGTTTGGTAGGCGAAAACGGAAATGGTAAAACGACGCTGCTAACCATACTTGCGCAAGAGTTAGCTTACGATAAAGGAGCGTTGGATTATAATTTTAAAAATAAGCCAAAGGACACCTTTGAATTGAGAACTAGGCTCGCTTACATTCCTCAACGCCCTAATAAATGGTATGGTAGTCTTCAAGATAATTTAAAATTTGTCCTTGCTAATTATGGAGTCCCTCCCTCGGAAATTGATCTAAGTGTCTTGATGATTATTGCTCGGCTGGGATTATGGAAATACAAAGATCTGAACTGGAGTGAGTTATCCTCTGGATACAAAATGCGATTTGAGTTAGCTAGGACACTTTTAAGGAAACCTGAAATTTTATTGTTAGACGAGCCATTGGCCAACTTGGACATCATGGCTCAACAAATCATTCTGGAAGATTTACAACTCATTGCTAAGTCCTCCAAAAATCCCATTGCGTTGATCCTCAGCTCTCAACAATTATATGAGATTGAAAAAATATCCGATAAGGTGATTTTTTTACAAGAAGGAAAAATGCTAAATACGGAAGATGAACAAGCAGCAGATGAACAAGTGGTCATTGAGTTAGATACCCAAGAAAATAAGGAACAGTTGGCGCTAGCTTTTGAGGATTTGGGATTAAAAAGCATTTCCTTTAATGGCGGTGTTTACGTATTATATTTTCAAAAAGACACGCCTCAATCTGAAATACTCTCACGACTAGCTCATCATAAAATCCAAATACTAAACTTCCGAGATATATCTCAATCCTCCAGAAGATTCTTTGATGCTTAAAATCAACAACAAAAGATGAAGCAAATTTACCGCCTTAATCAATATCTACTGAAGCATTATCCATTAGTTTGGAATACGAGACTTGTATGGATGCTGCTAGCAAGCATGATAATTCACGTCCTTTTTTTTATAGTTGGATTTTTCTACGCCAATGATCCTACGTCCTTGCATAGGCATAGTACAGCACAAGCATTTTTTGATAGTGGGTTGGTACTTTTCAGTATTCTTCTAGTTTGCGCCAATGCTGGAGCATTAGCACGAACTAGTTAGCAGTATCGCCAACAAGTACTTAGGTAAAAAATAAAACTAATCCAATACCGACAACAAAGAATCAATAGATTTTGAAAAAGCGGTAGGATTAAAATCTAC
>JBCCJE010000032.1:0-14252 GCA_039027925.1 Bacteroidota bacterium | reverse complement strand
TTTTAATACTCAATGCTTTAGGGATTAGGAAATAATTTTCTTAATTTTTTAAAATAATCAGTCGCTAATAACAAGCGATTTCCATACCACGAAAATAGTTCGCCATCTACCAACTGAATAACGGCATTAGGACAAATTTCTTTTATTTCTTTCACGTGCTTGGCTCTAAATGGGAAAGGCTCCGATGATAATAAAACCACCTCTGGTCGGGCAGCTACCAACATTTCTTCCGTGATACGTGGATAACGTTTGAGATGCCCAAATATATTTTTGAAACCTGCGATTTGCAACATTTCGTTGATAAAAGTTTGACTACCCGCTACCATCATTGGTTTTTTCCAAATAAAATAAGCTACACCGGGGCGATCTTTCTTTGCGGCAAGGTCTTCCTGAAGTTTCCCAAATTGGATAATTAACTTTTCTACTAGCAGCTCTGCCTTGGCTATTTTCCCTACCAACTGACCTACGGCATCAATCATTTCGAGTGCATCTTCCAATGTCAGAATATCGCTCATCCATACTGGAAACTCCTCGGCTAAGGCTTCGATTTGCGCCTGATCGTTTTCCTCCTTGTTACCGATAATTAGGTCTGGCTGGAGCGCACGGATTTTTTCAAAATTATATTTTTTTGTACCACCTACCCTCGGCTTGGCTTTGAATTTTGCTACGGGATGTACACAAAATTTGGTCAACCCCACCACCTCCTCATCTAATCCCAAATAGAAAAGCAATTCCGTCTGGGAAGGCACTAACGAAATAATTCTCTTCGGTGGCGTTACAATTTCCACCGTCCTTCCCATCTGATCCGTAAATTTTTTCTTCATGCTCATCTTTTCATTATTCAGCAAATTTGACTTTTGGCAGGAGGGAAAGTGGGAAAATAAGAAGCAGGAAGAGAGCGGAGAGAAAAGAGAAGCGAAGTGGCAATCATCTCTCGTCCTTTTTCCTAGACCTCTACTGATACTTCAAAAGCAAAGTATTCTCCACGCTCCAACCAAAAGTTGAAATAACAGAATCGAATTTAAAAAAAATTTCAAAGAGAGGTTATCCAATTTTAAAGTTTAATGAATTCAAAAAAACTACAAGGGGAATTTGAAATTGAATGTCGTCAACTTTATGATTTGTTCCTGCAAAGTAGTCTCAAAGTCTTGGTGGTCTCAGAAGTCCCAGCGGGACGACACCTTGGTAGAATTTAACAATCTATTTACAAATCGTCGGAGTCCCAGGGACGAAATATGGGTAGCTACTAAAGGTACGTAGTACCGACCCCGTTAGTCTAAAATCGCCAATACAAACCAACAAAAACACTTTTCCCAAAACTTCAAAAAACTTTGTACAGTCCTAATTATCAATTATCAAAATCCTAACAAAGCCCTCACTTTTTTAACTTTTATCTAACATTTCTCTTGTCAAGTCGGCATTTTTAGAATTTTATCAAAAAATAAAAGAGATTAAAAAACGAATCAAAACCAATTTAATCACTAATCAAAAAATAAAGTCATGAGAAATTTAAGTTCTAAGTTAATTATTTACGGTTTTATCGGCATGATTGCCATCATCGGTTTAGCCATGCTTAATCCTTTTGGATACAATGATTTAGGCTACCGAGAAGTAGTCGAAACTCCCACGGGAAATAAGTACGTTATTTTTTCCAACGGAGTATATTGGAAGTTTCCGGGTTCCAAAATTACTACTTATCCCAACGTCATTACCATCAGTCATCGGGGCGAAAAAACGGGTTCTACGATTGATGCCAAATCTATCTTGATTCGCTTCAACGATGCTACCGAAGCTTACGCCCAAACGGTCGTAAGATTTAGGCTACCCGATACCGAAACAGATATGTTGAAATTACACTCGGAGTACGTCAATCGGGAGTACCTTGCCAAAAAGGGATTGGCGCCCTACACCATCGAGTGCTTGAAAAACTCCGCCCAATTGATGGATTCGGAGCAACACTACTCAGGAGGTCGTGCGCAATTATCGCAGTACTTCCAAGATCAACTAGAAGATGGATTGTTCATCTTGGACATCCAAGAAACTTTTTCGAGAGATACCCTGACGGGCGAAAGTAAGCGGATTTACGCTAACAAGATTCGAGTGAACAAAACTGGGGAAAAAGTCAGAAAAGAATCTGATTTGAAAATTTTTGGAATCAACATCGCAAGTGCTACCATCGAGAATGTAGATTACGAGGCGCAGGTAGATCAAAAATTGAAGAAGAAAATTGAAGCGAGTACAAGGGAGTCTGTCTCTAAACAAAACTTGGTGACCGCCCAGCAAGAAGCTATGACCGCAGAAGCCGAAGGTCGGAAAGCACTCGTAGAAATCGAATACCAAGAAAAGCAAGTACAAACTCAAAAAGTAGTACAAGCAGAAACCGAAGTTCGTCTAGCAGAGAAAGACAAGGAAAAGCAACGAATTGCATTGGAAGCGGCCAAGTTGGAAGCTCAAAAGATAAAAGCTCTAGCGGAAGCAGAGGCTTACGCCAAGCAAAAAGTCATGCAAGCGGATGGCGCTTTGGAGAAAAAACTGGAAGCCTACAAAGAGGTGCAAGCACTCTGGGCAACTGCATTTCAAAATTACCAAGGAGACCTAGTGCCCAAATTCCAAACGGGAGGCGGTAGCAAAGGAAATGCAGGATTGGATTTTATGGAAATCATGGGTGCTAAGGCCGCCATGGATTTGAACCTGAGTACCAAGGTGAAGACGAACAAAAAGCGGAAGTAACTTCCTGCAATAAAAATGGGCGTAAACGTGGAAAGCGTTTACGCCTTTCTTTATTCTTCACAATCAACCTACTTCATTTTTTCTCCCGTAAACATTTTCTCGCCCGCCTCAATATCTATTTCAAAATGATTTTCTAAAGGAGGAATAGGACAATTGTACCCATCGCTGTAGGCACACCAAGGATTGTAACATTTATTAAAATCTATCACTACTTTTCCATCTTTGATATCACCTGTTTTGAGGTCAATGTACCTTCCGCCACCGTACGTAAATGTATTGTTAGTCAAATCTTTGAAAGGCACAAAAAGATGATCCTTGTATTCCTCTTTTTCCCTGAGCCGTATATTTTGATATATGTTGATGTCTAGTTGTTTTCCTTCTAACAGGACACTCGCAATTCCGTAAAGGACATAATCCTTGGTGATCCCGCTGTAGGTAGCCATCTTAAAGGGTTGCGCGTGGGCAGTTCTTCGGAAGTCAGCAATTACCTTGTACTTCCGATCTGCCTTAAAAAACTGCATCTCCTTCATCCCTTTTTCATTTTCATAAAAAGGCGATCTCTCTTCTTCTTTAAATTCTTGTTTGTAATGCTTGCGGTGTTTTTTAATTTCTTTTTTGAAGGCCCGCTTACTTTGTCCCAATACGAAAAAAGGGAAAATCAGAAAACCAAGTAGGATAAAATTTTTCATAGGAGCTTTTTTAAAATTTCAATTCAGCATACTTCGTCAATGCATCGTCCTTTCGGATAGTAAACCCAAATTTTTTAAAAATCATCTCCATCCCCACATTGTCGCTGAAGTAATTGGCGTATATTTTTTCGTAGTTAAGGTCTTTAGCAATTTGAATTAAAAAGCCCGTCAGCGCAGTGCCCAATCCTTTTCCGTGCCATTCGTCGGCGATGATGATCGCAAAATCGGAGACCCTTGTATTTTCGGCAGCGATGCGCGCCACGGCAATTACTTTCTTTTCATTGTGATTAACTGTCTCGGCTATGATAGCCATATCCTTGGAGTAATCTATGCGCGTGAGGTAGTCCACGATGGGCGGCGTGATGTTGGGCACGTAACCCAAAAAACGATCGTGGATACTTTTGGAAGATAGCTTAGCCCTGAACTCAAATGCCTGTTGACCATCCACGGGATGTATGGGTCGGAGTTGGATGACCTCCCCATTTTTGAGGGTCAATGGCTTGATGTATTGGATGGGATAAATATTCGGATGATCCATTAGGATAAATTCTGAATGGTAAAATGCCTTAGTCCACTCGCTCCTGCGAAGGATTGACATTGAAGTGTTGTTTGTACAATTTGGTAAAATAACTCGGATCAGAAAACCCAACCTCAAAACAAACCTCAGACACACTTTTGTCGCCACCTCGAAGTAGTTGCTGTGCTTTGGTCAAGCGAAATTCGTTGATGATTTTCTTAGGCGTATTTCCAGTAATGCTCTTTACCTTTCGGAAAAGTTGTACCCTACTCAAAAATAATTCTTCCGCCATTTTCTCCACCGAGTACTGCTCGTTGTCGTAGTTGGTTTCGATCAAATTAAAGACTTTTTCCATAAATGGATCAGGCGTTTCGGATTGTTCTACTTGCTTATCGGTAACGTTTTCGGCGGATTTTACAACGGCTTCGGGGATAGCGTTGCCTACTTTTTTAGCCCAAAGATTTTGTGCTCTTTGTTGCTGCATCAAGATTGTATTGAGTTGGCGTTTGAGTGTACTCAACTGAAAAGGCTTATTCATCCACGCCACCGCACCCGCATCAAAAGCTGCCTTTTGGTTGGTATCGCTGTTGTGTGCCGTTAAGACCATTACGGGGATGTGCGCAGTCAATTCATTTTTGGCAACTTGCTGGCACAACCAACCACCGTTGTTGTCGGGCAGCGTCCAATCAGAAATGATGATTTCGGGAATACGATTGATGGCAATGTTCAATCCCGTGGTGGCGGTATTGGCACTTTCCACTTCGTAATCAGTAGAGAGGGCCGACTGTAAAAACTCCCGCAATTCGGGTTCGTCCTCCACTACCAAGATCAAAGTTTTCTCAGCGGAGTTGGACGCATCCGTTACTGATAAGTCGCTCGCTGATTGCAGGGATTCTACTGCCATTTCTTCTACTTTTTTGAAAGGCAGCTTTACGAAAAATGTAGCTCCCTTTCCGACTTCGGATTCCAACCGAATATCACCGCCCATCATATCCGTCAATTCTTTGACCAACGCCAACCCGATGCCCGTACCTCCTTTTAGCTTGCCTTGCTTGCCTTGGACGTATCGGTTGAATAAAGATTGTTGCTCCTCGACGCCGATGCCCGGGCCTTGATCCCTCACTTCGATCAAGAGTTGATAATCGTTTGTAGTCCCTACTTTTTTTTCGTGGGCTGCTTTTAAAAATACCCCTTGCCCAACCTCACAAAACTTGATGGCATTCCCCACTAAGTTGGAAATGATTTTATCCAACTTATCGTAATCCAAGGAGTGCTGTCCCTTGGGCATATGCACATCGTGCGTGAATTTGATACCCTTCTCCACGGCTTGTTGTTGATAGCGATCACACAGGTTATCGAAGGTCATTTTGAGTTGACCCACCTGTGGGTTGAGTTGGAGGGCTTTGGCTTCGGCTTTGTTCCAATCCAGAATTTGGTTAAACAATTCCATCAAGCGTTTTCCATTTCTCCTCGCCAAATTGATGTCGGCTTTTACGGCACCATCATTCGACTTATCTTCTGCTCTTTCCAAGGGAGCCAACATCAGGGCGAGCGGCGTACGAATATCGTGGGTGATGGAAGAAAATAGGCGATCTCTATTTTCGGCGATTTGTTTGTCTTTTTCTATTTGAAGCGCGAGTTGTTTTTGTTTGTTTTTATTTTTTAGAAAAAAGAAAGAAAGGATACCCAAGCCCAATAGACCGATGAGCGAAATGATGAGTAATTTATTTTGAGTAGCGATTTGCTCACTTTCCAGCTTAGTGATCTCTGCTTCTTTTTCCTCGGCTTCGTATTTGGCGCGCCACTCCAAGACTTCCTTAGCCCGCATGTCTTCCTGTGAGTTATAGTAAATCGCTCTGGTTTTTTCTACCCACGTTCTTCCTTTTTCAAATTGACCTGATAAAAATAATGCTTCGGTGTATTCCTCCGCAAAAAGTACTTGGGCACCAGGAGTACCCACTTCAAATACTTCGTCTTTCCATTTTTCCAAAACGCCCAATCCATCTTTCACTTTTCCCATCCGACACAAATTCGCAGCGTACTCGGGAATCACTCTGAAGCGTAGGGTATTGGCGAACAAGTGTAGGCTATCGTACGCTTTTTTGTAGTAATCATTGGCTATTTCGAATTTTTCCGCCTTGTTGTAAACGTAGGCCTTATTGACGTAGTGTAATAATCTGGATCGGGTGGAAACGAAAGGCTGGTTGACCAGAGAGTCCGTCACGCTAAATAATTCAATGGCCTTTTCCGTCTCTCCTTGGTAGGATTTCATGAGTCCGTAGAGATTATGAATTTTGTAGGTGAGTCTGGGGCTACGTACCTCTTCGTTGTTGATTTTGATAGCTTTCTCGAATAGTTCTTCTGCTCGCTCGAGATCAATGAGCATGTAATGAAAATCGGCAAGCGTATAGTAAAAATCCACCACCGTCCAATGCGTTTTACCATTGACTGCGGAGAGCGAATCGGCCGACGCTTTCAGCTTATCCAAGACTTCGGTAGCCTTAGAGCCTTGTCCAAATTCTCGCAACCTTCTGATGAGGCTTCGCCTTCTTTCGTGCAACCAAATGACCGCAGAGTCCTGCCCGACAACGGCTCTGGCATCGGCGAAGGCTTTGTATTGAAGATCATGTAGCACCTGCAAATCGCCTTTTTGAACATTATTGAACCAATACTTCCATTTATCCAGTTTTTCTGTACCTTCGGTCGTGGCTATGTCCTGCAAAATACTATCAGCTTTTTGAAAGCCGAACGAAACGTTGATTAGGATTAGGAAAAAGAAAAGTGTGGAAAAATATCTCATGTCATGTTTTATAATTACCTCTTGATTTAATACTTTTCGTTTGTAGGCGGTGCTGTAAGTAAAGTTAATTTTTTTTTCGAAAATGAAATAAAATCTACGAATCGAATAAATGATTTTCTTATAAAACCTGACTTCGGGATACCATTTATTTTCCAGAAAAAATATTACAATTCATTTTTCACCAAAAAAAATAAGAAGAAAAAAAGATGAAAAGACCATTGGTATTTCCGCTTCCTCAAGATGCCAACGAGGAAGCCAAGGCATTAGCAGATTTTTATCAAGAGACGCTGGGCTTTACACCTAACAGTTTATTTACAATGATGCACCGCCCGAGGATTGCACTTGCTTTTCAGGAAATGAACAAGGCAGTCATGGAAAATAAAGGACGCGTGACCAGTTCCTTGAAGCGGGAGATGGCCTACCTCTCGAGTATGACTACGGGGTGCCGATACTGCGAAGCCCACGCCATTCGAGCCGCTGATCGTTACGGCTCGCCGCAGGATCGGTTAAACAATATTTGGGATTATAAAACCTACGGCGCATTCACCGAGGCAGAGCGAGCCGTCTTTGATTTTGCCATTGCTGCTTCTGCCGTTCCTAATGCCGTCACCGACGAAATAGCGGAGAATTTGCGGAAACATTGGGACGATGGTGAAATAGTAGAAATACTCGGCGTGGTAGCTTTGTTCGGATACCTCAATCGTTGGAACGATAGCATGGGCACTCAACTGGAAGCACCCGCCGCCGCCGACGGTGATAAATACCTCGGACAAAAAGGATGGTCAATTGGAAAACACAAATATTAAAAATCAAATCACCAGATTGTTAAAAAAATAATTTTTATGTCTGACAAAAAAGTAATTTTCGCCATGGAAGGGGTCAGCAAGATTTACCCTCCCAATAAGCAAGTTTTAAAAAATATTTGGCTTTCATTTTTTTATGGCGCTAAGATCGGAGTGCTCGGCCTAAATGGTGCTGGAAAATCCAGCCTACTCAAAATCATAGCGGGAATAGATACCAACTACGATGGAAAAGTGAGTTTTGATAAAGAATATAAGATTGGCTACCTCGCCCAAGAACCCGAGTTGGATGAATCCAAAACCGTCAAGGCAGTTGTCCAAGAAGGCGTTCAGCACATCGTGGACGTCGTGAATGCTTACGAAGAAGTATCTGCCAAACTAGCCGAACCAATGGATGAGGACGCTATGATGAAACTAATAGAAGAGCAAGGTGAACTACTGGATAAAATGGATCACTATAACGCGTGGGAGCTAGATCATACGCTCGAAGTAGCGATGGACGCTTTGCGGTGTCCTCCCGATGATGCTTCAATAGCGGTGCTTTCGGGAGGCGAACGTAGGAGGGTCGCGCTCTGCCGACTGCTCCTCAGCAAACCCGACATCCTTTTGCTAGACGAGCCGACCAACCACTTGGACGCCGAAAGTGTCCATTGGCTAGAGCAGTTTTTGAAAAATTTTCCCGGAACGGTCATCGCCGTCACCCACGACAGATATTTTTTGGATAACGTTGCGGGTTGGATTTTGGAGTTGGATCGAGGGGAAGGGATTCCTTGGCAGGGCAATTATAGCTCTTGGTTGGAGCAGAAATCCAATCGCCTAGCGCAGGAGCAAAAAGCGGAATCGAAGAGACAAAAAATACTAAAGCGAGAATTAGAGTGGAGCAGAATGTCGCAGAAGGCACGACAAGCCAAAGGCAAGGCGCGGCTGAACGCTTACGAAAATTTATCCAATGCGGAAGTAAAAGAAAAGGAAGCCAAGCTAGAACTGTACATTCCTCCTGGCCCTCGACTCGGTGACGTAGTGATTGATGTGCAAAATTTGACCAAGGCATACGATAATCGAATCTTGATAGAAAACCTCAATTTGTCCATTCCCAAAAATGCCATCGTCGGTATCATTGGTCCCAACGGTGTCGGTAAGTCCACCTTCTTCCGAATGATTATGGGAGAGGAACAACCCGATAGTGGAGACATTACGCTGGGAAGTACGGTACAGTTGGCCTACGTAGATCAATCGCATAAAGATTTACTTCCCGAAAAGTCTATCTACGAAGTAGTGAGCCAAGGAGCTGATTTTATCCAAATCGGAAATCGAGAAATAAATGCCCGCGCCTACATCAGCCGATTTAATTTTTCGGGGGGCGACCAACAGAAAAAAGTGGGGTTGCTTTCGGGTGGAGAAAGGAATCGCTTACACCTAGCGATGACTTTGAAGGAGGGCGGAAATGTATTGTTACTAGATGAGCCGACCAACGACATTGATGTTAATACATTGCGGGCGTTGGAGGAGGCCATCGAAAATTTTGCGGGATGCGTTTTGCTGATCTCTCACGACCGATGGTTCATTGATCGGTTGGCTACCCACATTTTATCCTACGAGGACGAAGGTGAGGTCGTTTTTTTTGAAGGTAACTACAGCGCTTTCGAGGCCAACAAAAAAGAACGATTGGGAGATGTACCACCGAAAAGACCGAGATTCAAATCCTTATTATAATTCCCGTAGCCTATTTTTTTTGGGAAAAAACTGAGACGCTAGTAAAATCACCTAATCATGATAGAAGGAATAATCTTCGATATGGACGGCACGATGGTGGACAACATGATGGTACACCATCGGGCTTGGCAAACTAAACTGAGGGAACTGTGTATAGCCATGAGCATTGAGGAAGTGATGGAAAAAGTGCACGGAGTCAATTACGAAATACTGGAAAGATTATTTGGAGACCGATTCACCCACGAAGAACGCCTCCAAATTTCGAAGGAAAAAGAACAAGCCTACCAAAAATTATTTTTACCCCAGTTAAAACTGATTGATGGACTCGGCGACTTCTTAGCTGCCGCAAAAGCTGACGGAATGCCTTTGGCGATTGGTTCGGCTGCTCCACCCGAGAATGTAAGTTTTGTGTTAGATCATCTAAATCTGAATCATTATTTTCGAGCTATTTATCATTCGGGTAATGTTTCGAGGGGAAAACCCGATCCCGAAGTGTACCAAAAGGCAGCTCAAGCACTCGGTGTCCCTATCGAAAAATGTATCGTTTTTGAGGATAGCATCACGGGGGCAGCTACGGCTAAAAATGCTGGATGCCCTACGGTGATTGTGACAACGACCCACGCCGCGGAAGAGTTTGCTCACTTCGATCACATCCTAAAATTCATCTCCGACTTTACGGAATTTCCTTATACCTCCATTACGGGGTGACTTCCCGTCACCCCGTAATTTGAATTGTGAATTTGAATTGTAAATTTACGGGGTGACGGGAAGTCACCCCGTAATGATTTTTTCACCTCAACCTTACTTCAAATTTTCCAACCAAATAATTCTTCTCGATGGCTACATCCTCAATGATGTAATAGTAAAGACCAGGAAGGAGCGAAATATATTTTTGATTGTCAAACGTATAAAGATTGGCTGATTTTTTCTTTAACTCCAAGGCATCAGAAAAGATAGACGTATAATTTTCAAAGGCATTTTTATCATTAGAAAAAAGATGGATTTTTAAATCCTTACTTGCTAGATTTTCTTTAGAATCAAACTGGCCAGCGAGCTGAAAATTGACGACATCATCTTTTTTCGAAAGCGTGACATTCCCTATTTTTTTGTCTATTCGCAGCCTTGTCCCCGAATCCCTCAAATTATTATCAATCAAAAATTCTAGCGTAGGAATCGGATCAAAATTTTCCGCAAAATACTCTTGGGGTATTTCTTGAGGCTTTGGGTTCTTGTTGGGAGTAGCTTGTTGCTTTGGGTTTTTATTTTTTTCCTTAATGGTGGAAGTATCCTTATCAACTACCTCTTTATTTTCTTTTGGGTCAGGTGCTTTCTCTGGTACTTTGTTTCCAGAATCAACATCAGTATCCATCGGCTTTTCATTTATCTTTTCCCTATCTACTACAACGGGGTCTTTTTCAACCGCTCTGTTCGAGTTCCAAAACCACCAACCTAACCCCACGAGGATAGGTAACAAAATGAATGCAACACGATAGCTATTGGAAAAAAATAAATTGTTCAACCAGTCAAAAAAACCACTCGGCGTAGTTTCCGTAGCTTCGGAAAGCGTGGTTTTTGTCGTTGCTGCTGCTGGTATTTTAGTGGTATCCAAATTTATCTCCTCATTAATTTTTTGAAGATTTTTCCGCAGTTCATTCTCTGGAGAATCTTCGAGCATGGACTTCAGGGTTTTGGCCATGTTCACCTCATCCATCAGATCAACATCTAACTGGAGTTGCTGCTCAAATTTAATTAACTCAGCATCTGTCATATTTCCGTTGAGGTACCGATCTATTTGATCGTTGGTGTGCTCATCCAAGTTCATAGCTAGAAGGAAGTTAGGTTTTTATATTCAGGATCTTTTCTAATAATTTCGGTTAAGCTCAGCTTGCATTTATATTTTTTTCTCTTGGCGTACTCCTCGGTGTAGCCCATCGCTTGGGCGATTTGATTTCCAGATTTTCCATTAAAAAGCATCTTCAATACTTTTTGGCACTCCTCGGAGATGAGTGAAAATTTCTCGTTGAAGAGCTTCCACTTTCTGGATTGTATCCACCGATCTTCGATGCTTTCCTCTATTACAAATTCCTCTACGTCGTCCAAAGTGACCGCTGCTTTTGATTTTTTTTTCAATTTTTTTAACCAAATTCTTTTACAGACCATAAATAAAAATACGTGGAAACTGGTGGTAAGTACTAAACTATCAGATTGGATTTTTTTAAAAATAACCAAAATACCTTCTTGAAACACATCCTTAGCGTCGGCCTCGTTGCCAGAATTTTTTTTGATGTATTTCGTAACTTCGGGCAGGGAATCTTTATATATTTCTCGTAGTGTAGAAATATCATTTTCTTTAATACCTTTTAAGTATCTCTTATTTTTACTCTCGTAGTTAGGTTTTTCTGACATGCCTAGTTTTGCGTATGTTTGAATACTTTCGATTGGTAGCAAAAATATAAAAAGATGGAATCTTCTAACAATAAAAATACGGAATTATTAGATGACGACTGGGACTTCAACTATCAAAAAGAAGTTTTGTGGCAAGAACTGGTTTGGTTGGCTTTCACAACTCTAGCCTACCTATTACTCTCTGCCATTATTTTTAGTGTTTTAGATGCTTTGTTTGTGATTCGACCATTAGTCCCTCCCCCGGAAGATTACTACGAGTATTGGCACGATAGAAAACAAGCATTTATTGCTACCTCCATACCGCTTATTGTATATCATTATTTCGCTATAAAAAATCATTGGAATCTTAGACAAATAGTGGACGTCAAGTGGCGACTCATTTCTTTTTTGATCTACTTGATCTCTTGGGTCTTAATTTTGATTTTTTTCTTTACGAGGACATAAGGGTATGTCTAAATTATCACCTCCCCATAAAGATCATAATCCTCCGCACTTGTAATTTTTACCATCGCAAAATCACCGATACGAACGTAGTTGGATTCAGCGTTGACCAAAACTTCGTTATCCACTTCGGGCGAATCAAACTCCGTACGACCAATAAAAAATTCTCCTTCCTTACGATCAAACAATACTTTTACAATTCGTCCTACCTTAGCTTGGTTTTTTTCTAGGGAAATATCTTGTTGAATTTCCATGATGGCACTAGCACGGGCAGCCTTCACTTCCTTGGGTACATCATCCGTAAAATTATGGGCAATGGTACTTTCCTCGTGAGAATACTGAAAGACCCCTACCCTTTCGAATCTCATGTCTTCGACGAATGCACAGAGGTCTTGAAATTCTTCTTCGGTCTCTCCGGGATGCCCTACTAGGAGGGTTGTCCTGATGGTAATGTTGGGTACTTTTTCTCTAGCGTAGTTAATCAAATCTCTAGTCTGTGCCTGGGTGATACGCCTACGCATTCTTTTGAGCATGTTGTCGTTGGCGTGCTGTAAGGGAATATCGAGATAGTTACAGATTTCTTTGCGCTCTGCCATCACGTCAAATATTTCCCTCGGAAATTTACTAGGATAAGCATAATGCAACCGAATCCATTCGATACCTTCTACGTCTGCCAAGGCGTGTAAAAGTTCTGGTAAAGCTCGCCTTTTGTAAATATCCAAGCCATAGTAGGTCAACTCCTGAGCGATGAGCATCAATTCTTTGACCCCAATTCTTGCGAGATTTTTGGCCTCCTGTACCAGTTTTTCGATGGGCTGCGAAATGTGTTTTCCCCGCATCAGCGGAATGGCACAGAAGGAACAAGTACGATTACATCCTTCCGAAATTTTTAGATAGGCATAGTGCTGTGGGGTGGTCGTGATCCTTTCGCCGATCAATTCGTGCTTATAGTCGGCATTCAGTTTAGCGAGCAGGCCGGGTAGTTCAAGTGTTCCAAAAAAAGCGTCCACTTCGGGAATTTCGTCTTCCAAATTTTGCTTGTAACGCTCTGACAAACAACCCGTTACGTACAGTTTATCAATCCCTCCTCTACTTTTAATATCCGCATAAGTCAAGATGGTATTAATGGATTCCTCCTTCGCCAAATCAATAAATCCGCAGGTATTGACGATCACGATATTGGCATCTTCCTCTGCGCTGTCGTGGACTACTTGATAATCATTTCCCTGGAGTTGCGTAATCATATTTTCTGAATCCACCAGATTCTTGGAGCACCCCAGCGTGATGACGTTGACTTTATCCCGTTTTAAGGTTTTTGTCTTCAAAATTTAAATTTTCATGGTTAGCTTAGAGTATGTCTAAAATTTTAACGAACTGAAAATCAACAGTTTATGGTTTTGACAATAAATTCACAAGCGATTATATCGAGATACATGAGTGCGTGAATTTGAAGTCAAGTTCATCCCGAGTCCTCGGGATTGGTTTTCAGGAAGTTAAAATTTAGACATACTCTTGGATCATCGAACTTCAAAAAAGAAAACACAAAAGTGTGATCAAAACTTTTGGTGACATAAAAAAGCCAAAGTTAATAAATTGGCTATCATAATTTTAGTTTTAGTTTTACGTTTGGTTTTTATTTGATCATTTCCTTACTCACTTTTCTGTACCGTCAGTTTGTAACAAAATTCAACTACTACACATTTAACAAAAGAACCTTCTAAAAGTCAGATCATTTTATGAAAAAATTATATTTTTTTATTGCTTTCCTTTTTTCGTTTCAGATACTTCAAGCCCAGTATGGTTTATCGCTAGCCTACAAACCCATTGATGCGAGCAACTGGGAACAAATCATCAGTAAGCACCAACTGAATGCAAGCAATGCCGCCGCCTTGGGCAATGGTATCCAATTTGGAATAGACTACTGGGCTAGACTAAAAAATTATCGAGTTGAGTTTTTGCCCGAGTTAAATTTTTCGAGGTTTACTAGAATCTGGGCCAACCAAGATGGCATCATCACCGAAGAAAAAATTAATTCCAATTTTCTTGGGCTCCACCTCAATACTAATTTTTATCTTTTTGACTTCAAGGGAGATTGCGATTGTCCTACTTTTTCGAAGCAGGGTAATGACTTAAAAAAAGGGTTTTTCGTACAAGTA
>JBCCJE010000031.1:0-14342 GCA_039027925.1 Bacteroidota bacterium | reverse complement strand
GTTTCCAACCTGCTCGTCGGAAACAAATAATGAATAATTAAAAATGAATAGTGAATAATTATAAGCATCTGAGAAATTATTCATTGTTCATTATTAATTTTTTCATTCCATCATGTTCACTTTCCATCAAAAAGAAAGACTGAAAAGCCGAAAGATTATTGGTCAACTCTTCCAAAAAGGTCATTCTTTTATTTCCTATCCCATAAGATTTGTTTGGATAAAAATGGATACTCCGTTAAGTGAATTTCCAATTCAGATGACGTTGAGTGTCCCCAAGCGCGCCTTCCCCAAGGCTGTAGATCGCAACCGCCTTCGTCGGCGTATTCGCGAGGCTTACCGCCTGAATAAACATTCCATTTACGAAAAGTTAGCCGAGCAGCCCGATCAGTATGGTCTGATGTTAATTTATGTAGCCAAGCAAGAAAAGACATTTCAAGAAATCGAACGGAGCATCATCAAAGGATTATCCAAGATGAACAAGCGAATCAAAGCCGATGAACCTCACAGCTAACCATTTTATTCCTAACTTCGTCTTTATCTAAAAATCAAATTCATTGCTTATGAAGATTCATCTCTGGCTACTCGTCGCCTGTATGCTGATGAGCGTTTTCGCTTCTGCCCAAAAAGTGCTGCAAATGGAAAAACGGGGTAAGATCAAAACAAAAAAATTCTACCTCGGTGAAGAACTCACTTTCAAACTCAAAGGACAAAAGGAATGGCTAACGGATGTAATGCTTGACATCAAGGTAGAAGAAGGTATCATTGTTTTTCCCGAAAGGTTCGTAAAAGTTTCTGATATCAAGGCACTCAAATCTTACAAAAATGCGCGGCGTGCCGTTATCCTTCAGCGAACCTTTTACTCTTTTGGGGCATCTTGGCTACTGTTCTCTCTCGGAGGAACCATAGTGGGAGAACCCCTCAACAATCTAACGTGGCAAGTACCTGTCACATCTTTTGTCTTGGGTTTTTTGATCAAAAAAATATTTTATTCTCGCAAGTACCGAATAGGAAAGAAAAGAAGACTCCGAGTACTCGACCTGAGTTTTAATAAAAATATGCAACTGGGGTACTAAACTAAGGGCTTGGCAAAGTAATGAGAGCGAAATAGTTTTGATTTAACAACCAAAAAACATTACAATTACATTTTTTCAACTAGGAAAATTAACGATGAAAAAAATTGAACACATTGGCATTGCGGTCAAAGATCTCGAATTGGGCAACGAAATTTATAAAAATCTCTTTGGCAAAGCACACTACAAAATTGAAGAAGTTGCGTCGGAAAATGTAAAGACCTCTTTTTTTAAAGTAGGGCCGAATAAAATAGAATTGCTAGAAGCTACCTCTTCGGATAGTGCCATAGCCAAGTTCATCGAAAAGCGAGGAGAAGGTATTCATCATATTGCCTTTGCGGTAAAAGATATTAAAAAGGAAATGGAACGCCTTGAAAATCAGGGTTTTAGACTACTCAACAAAGAACCCAAACGCGGCGCCGACAATAAGCTAGTCTGCTTCGTTCACCCAAAATCCGCCAATAGTGTGCTCATCGAACTCTGCCAAGAGATTGAAGCATAAACCACCTCATCATCTTCAATAATGGAATTAGAATTTTACCATTACCTAATCGCCGTGGTAGGATCCACGTTTGCTGGCTTTATTAATACCCTCGCGGGCAATGGTTCTGCCATCACCCTCACCATCCTAACGGAGATTCTCCAACTCCCTGGCAACATGGCAAACGGTACCAATCGTGTGGGCGTAATTGCTCAGGCTTCTGCTAGCACTTTTGCTTTTTATAAAAATGACAAACTCGACTTGACTAAGGAAAGCCGCCCCATAATTTTTATTACCCTGGGAGCTATTTTTGGGATTTTGGTAGCCATCTACGTAAGCAACGAACAGTTCAAACAAGTATTCAGATTCATGATGGTCGTGATGCTTTTTGCCATTTTAATTAAACCCAAACGATGGTTACAAAAATCTGATAGCCACAAAAACTTGAGTCCTTGGGTAAGTATTCCTCTCTTTTTGGCATTGGGTTTTTACGGTGGATTTATTCAGATGGGTATGGGGGTGATGTTTCTAATTGTTGCAGTTTTGATTGCTGGCTACAATATAATAAGTGCCAATATCCTCAAGGCTTTTGTAGTCGCTCTGTACACCGTGGTGGCTATTGCAGTTTTTCATTGGCAAGGTTTCATTGATTGGAAAATAGGAATGGTCATGGCAGTTGGGCAAACCGCTGGCGGATGGTGGACAGCCAACTTCGCCTCTAATTATCCACAAGCTGACATCTGGGCGTATCGAGTTTTAGTAGTGGTGGTAATTGGTGCTTTGCTCAATATGTTTGGAATATTCCAAAAGGTAGCTGAGTTATTCTAAAACTGACTGTCCGCTACCCTACCCCATTTCTCATTCTTTTTTTTGAAATTTGAAAATGTTTGGTAAAAGAACCGATGTGAGAAGATAAGGAATGGTGCATTAATAAATTTACATTTTATGCGCAGTTATTTTTTCTTTATGCAAGGCGAAAAAAGTAGGCGATGCGGGGCATCCTGTGCTTGCTTGATGCCAGAGCATCAAAGGCTTTTCAACGCAGCAGAAAGGAAAAAGAGCAAGTAGAAAATGTAAAGTTATTATTGAACCATTCCTAAGCAAGGCTCAAACTTATCATTGATTGCTCGGTTTCTTCAAATGATTGCTCATATTTTTTCCATAAAAAAACAAGATGTATCGAATCTTTCTACTTCTATTTTTTGCCGCTCAGATTCAAGCGCAAAATCCTTTCACCTTAGCGCCTAACCCCTCCGAAGGATTTGGCGTAGCTTCCGACAATTTTTTTAATGCCAACGCAGAGCTATTTAACGATACTGATTCAACGATCCTATTTAAATGGGAACGTATTTTGGAAGATATGCCAACAGGCTGGAAATCATCGGTTTGCCTCAACATCACTTGCCTACCGCCCGACCAAACGACGGGAGAGTTCACGCTAGACGCTGGTTATTCTATGGCTGTCAATTCTACTTTTTATCCGAATGACGTAGCTGGGGCTGGAGAAGTAAAGCTGAAAATTTGGGTGAAAAATGACACCACTCAGTCCACCGTCCAATCTTACTTTGGTAATGCGGATGCCACTAGCACTTTGAGCAGAAGTGTTGAAAAATCCTATAAGCTCTATCCTAACCCAACACCCGATGTATTTTCAATCACCTCCAATTTTGATTTTTCGGCTATAGAAATTTACAACACACAGGGGCGCAGTGTGGAAGTATTCAAGTCGGGAGATGTGTTCTACATTGGACATTTACCCACCAACTTATATTTCGTTCATATTCTATCTGAACAAAAGGAAATTCTTACGGTTTTAAAATTATTAAAACTATAAAATCCAAAAGCTGTATTTTTTCGTAAAATTATTGGTAGCTTTTTTTATTGGATTAGTTTTTGAAGTTGAAGGGCAATGAATCTTACCGTGATTTATTATCCAAAAAGTGTTAATATTTTAATAAACCCAACTAAGCGACCTTGAATAATCCGATTGTTTCGCTTATTTTGTAAGCATCACTTTTTAAACCCAACGGTATGAAGAAAATTATACTTTTTACATTCTTATTTTTTATTTCTTTGGCAGCCTTCGCACAGTCGGCTCAAAGCACATCGGATGTCCCTTCGTTCCGTTCCACTAAAGTTTTAAAAATCTTTCCCAATCCTGCTACGGAGTTTTTTATGTTGAATGATCTCAATGAGCAAGTCGCTGAAATCAATATCTACAACATCGTAGGAAGAAAAATGAAAACGATCCAAGTGACGGCAGGTAAAAAATACTACTTAGATAATTTTCCCAAGGGAATGTATCTTTTGCAATTGGTAGGTCACGATACAAAAATTATCGCCACCCACCGGCTCAATGTCAAAAAGCCATAGTGTAGCAATGATGAAAAAATATCAAAAGGCTTCTTTTCGATTGAAAAGAAGCCTTTTTCATTTTATCTAAGACCGTGATTAATTCAGCAATAAAAAAACGGCATCCTTGAAGTAATCATTAAAGAAGCCGCTTTGTTTATCTAAGGAGTTAAAATAGTCAGCTTTTCATATAACTAAAAAGTTCGGTCGTTAAGCTTTACTCAAAAATACTGCTGAATCACTAAGGATACAACAACCCTAGTGACAGATGATTGTCATATATCGAATAATTATATATACGATGTTTCTTTTTTCTAAGACCTCATTATGAAATTGATATTTGGTCTTATTTTTCCAACTAAATAACTACAGCATGAAAAAAAATTACCTCTTTTTCGCTCCTAGAAAAAATAACCCTTTCATTCTTTTAGCCATTATTACCTTTAGCTTTCTAGCATTCTCCAAGGCCTATCGCCAATCTCCTACGGTGAGTGTTGCGGCGGATAAAATGAATATTCTATACATCGGAGTAGATAATCCGATTACCGTAGCAGTCGAAGGTGTTTTCTCGGAGGATATAACTGTCACTTGTGAGGATGGAAAAGTAGAAAATTTAGGGGGTGGACATTTTGATATCCAAGTATTCCAACCCGGCAACAAAAAAATTACAGTAATCGCAAAAGGCATCACCACTCGAGAGATTATTTATCGAGTAAAAAGAGTCCCCGAACCGAGAGCAGTTCTTGGTAATTCGTATAGTAGTGGTGGAAAGGTTTCAATGGAGCAAATCCTATCTACCGATGGGATTAAAGCTTATCTGAGTAATTGGCCAAGGGAGGAGTTCTGCTCCATCGAGAGTTATCAGGTTATATTTCAAACGGGCAATAATGACCCTGTATCAGTTTTTAACGACGGAGCAAAATTCAACGATGTCGTCAAAGAACTTATCAACAACGTGAAACCAGGAGATGTCATTTATTTTGACAATGTGAAATCCAAGTGCCCCGGTGATCCAGCAGCGAGAAGTATGAACTCGATGGTTTTTAAGATTGGCTAGATCTAACCGAAATCCCTCTGATTAATTTTTAACTACTTCAAACAAATTTCTCTAAGGGATTTTTTTTATATAAATCTGACAAGTTTGTCTGGATAATTGACATTTTGTAGGGTGAAAAATTACCTGAAAAATTACGGGGTAACGGGAAGTTATCCCGTAATAGGCCACTTTTCCCCGTAACTTCTTGTTACGGGGAAAATTAAATGTCAAGACGTTATTTCTAACAGCTACTTTCCACTATAAAAAATAACAATACCAGTATTTCGAAAACATTTGGGATGCCTTTTTTATTGATAAAGGAGTATGGAATCGCTATTTTAAAAAATCAAGATTACCCATTCTCCATGAAAACACGATACTTTCTTCTTGCCCTAGTATTAGTTACCGTACTTTCTTCTTGCAAGCTGGGACGCTTCGTAGTGTACAACTATGCGAACATCACCGACCACAAAATTTTCCCAAAAAATGAACTCGATAAAAGTGCTGCGCCTTTTTCGTTTCAGCAAGTTGCTAACAAGATTCCCTACGATAGTTTAAGTGTCACTCGAAAAGGTGTGAAGAAACGTGTCTCCTTCGAAGATTTTTTGGAGAAAAATAAGACAGTAGCTTTCTTAATTATTCATAACGATACCATCGAGTACGAGGAGTACTTTGCGAAATACGATGAGGAATCTATCGTCGCTTCCTTTTCTATGGCAAAATCAGTATTGTCCATTTTAGTGGGCATTGCCATTGAGGAGGGATTAATCAAATCCATCGAAGAACCCATCACTAATTATCTGCCCGAGCTCAAAAAGAATGGGTTGGACAAAGTAACAATCAGTCATTTGTTGGATATGTCTTCGGGCATCAAGTTTAACGAAAGCTATTCGAGTCCCTTTGGGCAGGCTGCGAGTTTTTACTACGGTACAAATCTCAGACGGGAAATTCGCAAAATGAAATTAGAACACGAGCCGGGTACTCATTTTTCGTACAGTAGTGGCGATTCGCAACTGTTGGGTTTAGTGTTGAATGCGGCGCTCAAAGAAAAAACCATCACGGAATATCTCAACGAGAAATTGTGGAAACCACTAGGCATGGAGTACGACGCTTCGTGGAGTAAGGACAGAAAGCGAAATGGTGTTGAAAAAACCTTTTGCTGCCTCAATGCCCGCGCTAGAGATTTTGCAAAAATCGGAAGACTTTATCTGAATAATGGCAATTGGAATGGTCGGCAGATTGTTCCTGAAGCATGGGTGCAGGCCTCCATCCAGCCCGATAACATTAATGGCGGTGGTGGATTTTACGAAAATCAATGGTGGCTCAATGAAGATGGGTCTTATGCAGCGGAGGGCATACTGGGGCAATACATCTACGTCAATCCAAAGATAAACTTGATTATTGTGCGATTAGGGAAAAAACACGGAAAGACTGGGAATTGGGAAAGTATATTTAGCTTGATCTCAGAAAAATACGAGGAGAAGTAAAAAAAACAAGTACTATTCACGGAGTAAATTACCGAATTTTCATTCCATAATTTTTCCGTGAATAGTGATGTAGCATTGGATAACGTCAACCTTCAATTGACCATTACTCCGTTGCTTCGATATTAGTATCTGTAATATTCAGGCTTGTACGGCCCTTCTACTTTTACGCTGATATAATCTGCTTGATCTTTGGATAATTCTTCTAGCTCTACCCCAATCTTAGCCAAGTGCAACCGGGCTACTTTCTCGTCCAAATGCTTCGGCAGCATATATACTTTATTCTCATAAGTACCTTTGTCTCTCGTTGCCCACAATTCCATTTGCGCTAGGACTTGGTTAGTAAAAGAGTTAGACATTACGAAAGAAGGATGTCCCGTAGCGCAACCCAAATTCACTAAACGACCTTCTGCCAAAACTAGAATGTCCGTATCCTCGATGGTATATTTATCCACTTGTGGTTTGATCTCTACTTTGGTATCTCCGTAATTCCCGTTCAACCACGCCATATCAATTTCGTTATCGAAGTGCCCAATGTTACATACGATAGTTTTGTCATTCATCATTCGGAAATATTTTTCCGTCACAATGTCTTTGTTACCCGTAGCAGTTACGACGATACTAGCTTCGGCCAGTGCGTTCTCCATCCTTTTCACCGCAAATCCGTCCATCGCCGCTTGCAATGCGCAAATCGGATCAATCTCTGTAACAATAACTCTACATCCTGCTCCTCTCAATGATGCGGCAGAACCTTTCCCGACATCTCCGTAGCCAGCCACTACAGCTACCTTACCAGCCATCATGACATCAGTAGCTCTTCTAATAGCATCTACCAAGGATTCTTTACAGCCGTACTTATTGTCAAATTTTGACTTAGTGACCGAGTCGTTGATGTTGATAGCCGGCAGCGTCAAAGTACCGTTCATTTGTCTTTCGTATAATCTGTGAACGCCCGTGGTGGTTTCCTCACTAATACCTCCGATACCATCTACTAGCTCGGGATAACGATCCAAAACCATATTTGTCAAATCACCGCCATCGTCCAAAATCATATTCAATGGTTTGCCATCTTCAAAGGCAAAGAGGGTCTGCTCGATACACCAGTCAAATTCTTCTTCGTTCATGCCTTTCCAAGCAAAAACGGGAACGCCCGCCGCAGCGATGGCAGCAGCAGCTTGATCTTGTGTAGAAAAAATATTGCAAGAAGACCAAGTCACCTCCGCCCCTAGCTCTACCAATGTTTCGATCAAAACGGCAGTCTGAATAGTCATGTGCAAACAACCAGCGATGCGAGCACCCGCCAAGGGCTTAGTCGCACCAAATTCTTCTCTTAGTGCCATCAGTCCTGGCATTTCTGCCTCTGCCAATTCGATTTCTTTTCTTCCCCAATCGGCTAGGGCAATATCTTTTACCTTGTAATTCAATTTTGTGGTTTCCATGTATAAATACAATTTTTAAAAGGTTATTGAAAAAACGTTGAACGACTGATTTCGACGTTAAACGCTATTTTTTTTACGTCAAAAAATTTTAAAAGTTGATTCGAAGTTGCTGTCCTTTTTCGGGGCGTTCTTTCTGAAAGAACTTTTAACAACAATTTCAAATCAAGCACAAAATTACGTTTTTAAGTTTATATATTGGAAATACTTACCTTTCTAAGGTATTTTTCCTGAATAGTTATATTTTTATAGGAAATATTCATATTTGCTATTTATTTTAAATCCACCAAAAGTAATTTTTCCTATGAAAATAATTCTTGATGCGACGGATCGGCAAATTTTACAAATGTTGCAGGAAGATGCAAAGATCAATATCAAAGCAATTGCGGCACAGTTGAATATGACCAAGACTCCGATTTACGAAAGAATCAAACGATTAGAAAAAGAAGGCGTGATCTCGAAGTACGTCACGCTACTCAATCGAAGAAAACTAACCTCTTCGATTATCGTCTTTTTGGAAGGCTCTCTACGGGTAGAAAAATTTGAGCAAGCAAGTGAGTTTTTTGATGCCGTGGCAGCCATTCCCGAAATTGTGGAATGCTATTTACTCGGCGGAGAAAATGACTTTATGCTCAAGGTGATTGCACCCGAATTGGATAAGTACCACGATTTTTACGCCACTAAGATTGCGAGTCTTCCCCGCGTCGGGCAAATCAAAAGTTCATTTGTCATCAAGGAAATAAAACACACCACGGCACTGCCTAATATGGATTACACTAGCAAAAAGTGATAAGTTTATCTGGGTGGTTGACATTTTGTAGTGTGAAAAATTACGGGGTAAATTATGGGGTAAATTACGGGGTAAATTACGGGGTAACGGGAAGTTACCCCGTAATGGGGGACCTTCCCCGTAACTTCCCATTACGGGGAAAATTAAATGTCAACTACTTTTATGGCTTTGATAAACTTATCCAAAAGTAAAACAAGATTCGTAAATTTGACCTGCCATTAATTTTAAAAAACATAAAACCTTATACCATGAAAAAATCCAATGTGATCTTTGTAATCATCTTGTCAATGTTTTGTTATCAAAGTTGTGTTAACGCTGTTGAAAAACCAAAAAATAATGCACAAGACACCACCCTCGACGACATCGTAGAATCACCACCCGAAAAAAAAGTGAATCAAGCTCCTGAACCAGAAACAAAGCAAGAAGGAAAAAAAGTAACCGAGGTGTCCACTCCAAAAAAAAATATCACTACGGGTAGATTCTTAATCCTAGAAGAGGGTGACTATTACTACCTACACATGAAGGATGAAAAAAATCGGGAGACAACTTTCCAAATCTGGGAAGCCTACGAGGGTGCTGCCAAACTCAACGTGGATAATTGGGAGCAATCCAAAGGAAAAAGGATAAGCGTCACCTGGGAAGAGGTAGAAGAAAATGTACCAGAAGCTGGTAAAAAAATGAAGATCAAAAAGGTCTTAGGGGTGGATGTACTTGACTAAGGAATGGTGCATTAATAAATTTACATTTTATGCGCAGTTATTTTTTCTTTGTGCAAGGCGAAAAACGTAGGCGATGCGGGGCATCGGCGTCCCGAGTACTCGGGATCAACGCAGCAGAAAGGAAAAAGAACAAGTAGAAAATGTAAAGTTATTATTGAACCATTCCTAATTGGAATGATTAACAAAAAACCTAAATCACGCCATTAATCATCAACTGCGAAACATCAGGATGATCGCTTCCTCCTTCTTTCTCTAGAGTCACGTTGAGGCTAGCTGCATTGACCATGTAGGGTACTGTAATCAACTCTTCGGGCGTGTACTTGAAAGTACCCATGTCCACCATTTTATCGTTGATGTCTGCCCACATTTGGTAGGTCTTTCCTTGCGGTGGTGGAGGAAGATTTACCAATTTGAGGTAAGCATTATCTTTTGTTTCGTTCCAAAAAACAACTGCCAAAGCATCAGGCGCATTTTGCGTACCTCGCAGGTGAACGTGAATCGTTTCTGGATCTTGGAGAAAATTATTTAGCGAGGCGTACGCTTTTCTTTCTTTTTTTACCGCACTACAATCTTCTTGAAACTTTCGGTATTCCGTTTCGAGAAAGCTAAATTTGGACTCCGCACTTGATTTTCCATCCCAAGCAAAAAAGGAAAAAAACAATACACCTACAAAACTTGCAGCCATCGCAACTGCTGCCCAAGTAGGAATAAAAATTCCGCCACGAGAGGTGCTGGTGTTTTTATTTGTAGTGGGTAACTGATCTCCTGCCACCTCATCAATCTTATCTAGGATAGTTTTTCGCAGCCCCTCGGGAGGCGTGATGGCGTGGGCGCGAGCATATTTTTCCATACAGTTCTCTAGCTTCATACAGTCTGACATAAGTTCGGGATGCTTCTCTAGCATCTTCACCACCAATGCACTTTCCTCTGGCGTAGTAAGCCCCAGAACAAACTGTTCACACAAACCCGTTTTTAAAAATTCTTCTTTCGTCATATGGTGCTAAAAATATACTGTCGCATTAATAAATAATAACAATCCAATTACATTGGACACATCAAACATAGTTCGCAGTTCTCGCAGAGCAATACGCAATCGAGTCTTCACCGTTCCCAAGGGAATATTCAGATGCTCACTTACTTCTTTTTGGGTAAATCCTCCGAAGTAAATCATATCCACCACCTTTTTGTACTTAGGGTCAAGACCATTAAGTAGTTCCTTGAGTCCTACTTCCTCTGGTTTTATACTATGATTTTGCGATGCCTGATTATATACGTGATGATCGAGGGTTTGGATTTTTTCGCCGTTTCGATAACTTTTGGATCTGACTTTATCAATGGCGGTATTGCGAGTGATGTTCAACATCCAAGTAAAAAGCGTTCCTTTCGATCGGTCGTAGGTCGTACCGTTTTTCCAGATTTTAATGAAAGCATCCTGCATCACATCTTCGGCTATTGCTTCGGAGTGAACTATCCTCAGCACTACCCCGTAGAGCGCAGGGGAATATTGGTCATAAATGATAGCCATCACCCGCTTATCGCTTTGATGCAACATTTTGACAATAATTTTTTCGGCAACTTTCATTGATCTAAAAATAATATCTAGGATACTAAGCAATAAGAACATCTAAGATAAGATGACCTCAATGTCTTATCGCTTTTTTTTACTCAGATTGATTTCAGAAAAGGAATAAATGTATTCTAAAGGCTTACGTTATTCCCGATGTGAGGATGATTTTACAGATACTTTGCCTGTCTTTAGTTGTACTGTTAATTTGATTTTCTAACAGGTAGGCTATTAAAATGTTTAAAATAAATTCGAAGAAAAAATTTAATTTTTTTGGGGTGAAAAAATCCAAACCCCACTCCGCTTCGTAAGTATGGCGATTTTGAAATTACTTTTTAAAAAATTAAAACACATTTAACATGAAAAAATTAATGTTATTGATCTTAGCATTTTCTATGAGTATCGTATCCATCCAAGCACAATGTAACAGTTCCAAAACTAAAGCAGTAAAGGCTTCCTACTCCGAAGCAGAACCCGACGTTGTTGACATCGCCATCAGCTCTAAGGCACACACTACGCTAGTGGCTGCCGTGAAAGCTGCAGGCTTAGTGGAAACCCTCAAAAGTGATGGTCCATTTACAGTATTTGCACCTACTAATGAGGCGTTTGATAAGTTGCCAGAAGGAACTGTAAATACTTTGTTGCAACCAGAGAATAAAGATCAATTAGTGAAAATTCTTACTTACCACGTGATTTCTGGAAAACTGGAAGCAAAGGACGTGATCGCCGCCATCAAGAAAAATGATGGAAAAGCAACGTTGACTACGGTAAGTGGTGACAAAATTTCTGCAACGATGAGAAATGGTAAAGTCATCTTGAAAGACGAAAATGGAGGATACAGCACCGTAACAACGACCGACTTAAAAGGAAGTAATGGTGTTATCCACGTAATTGATACGGTAGTATTGCCGAAGTAAGATTTAGAGTAATAAGTTTTTAGAGTTGCGGGTTGTCCCTATGATGTGGGCAATCCGCAATTTACACTCTTCTCCTTTCACTTGCCTTTCCCTTGTAATAATACTAATGCGGTGTAGAATAATATTTTAAAATCCAACGCAAGGGACATATTTTCAATGTACAGAATATCAAATCTCAGGCGTTGTAACATTTCTCTTACATTAGAAGCGTAGCCATATTTTACTTGTCCCCAAGAGGTAATCCCTGGTCGTACTTTCAGCAGATGCCGATAATGGGGAGCTTCTTCCATAATTAAATCAATGTAATATTGACGCTCGGGTCGGGGACCCACCAAAGACATATCTCCTTTGAGTACATTCCAAAACTGAGGAATTTCGTCTAGTCGCCATTTACGCATTATTTTTCCCCACGGTGTTATTCGATCATCGTAATCGTGCGAAAGTTGTGGGCCGTTAGATTCTGCGTCTATTTTCATGGAGCGAAACTTATAAATAAAAAATGGCCTACCGTGAATACCTATTCTTTCTTGCTTGAAAAAAATGGGCCCAGGAGAAGAGAGCCTTACCCGAATAGCCACGTAAATGGTAAGCGGCAAAACCAAAACCAATAAGACCAAACTAGCCACAACGTCAATAATCCTTTTGATAAAAAACTGCCAACGTGGCATCAAATACTGTTTGATTTCAATCAGTACTGCCCCGTACACGTGGTTCATCTTGACCGTTCCTAGCATGATGTCGTACATATCGGGAATGATCTTTACCAATAATTTTTCCCCAAACTCATACACTACGTCGAGGATGCCTTTTACCTTATTGTGCTCCGAAGTCTCTACCGCAACGATAACTTCCTCGATGTCGTGGTCTATGATGACTTGCCGTAGGTCATTGACTTTTCCTAGCTTGGGTAAGTGTTTGGAGAGTTCATTTTTACTTTTGCCGTTGGTATCAAGAAAGCCCACAAAATTATTACCAAGACCTTTTTCTCTAGTAGTGATTTCCTCGTAAAGCTCCAAAGCATTTTGATCGCCTCCGATTACCAAAGTGCGATAGGTAACTAGCCCTGCCTTGAGACGACGACTCGCTCGGGTAAGGAGAATCATACGCAGAAAAGCGGTGAACCCGAAGTGCAAAAAGAATAAGGTGAAAAAAGAATTATAGTAAGTCTTGTAGTCTCTCACAAAATCATCCAAGATGAGCGTAAAAAACAAAAACAACACTCCAAAAATGGATAAGAAAAATGTTCTCGCCAAAGTGGCCAAACGCGACATCCGATAAACGTCGTCGTACTTATCAAAGATAGAGTAGAACAAAACCCAACAAATCGGAATCAGAAAAATACCCAACCAAAAATTTTCGTCGTGCAAAATGGAAGCATCAATGGGAACTGCCTCGACACGCTTACGATAAACGTAAAAGCAAGCCCACGCCAGCATTGCCATCAAAAAATCGGCAACCCCATAAAAAAAAATATCAATGCGCCGCTGTCGTTTCATGTGTAGTTCGTGAGCAGTAAGTTGAAGCTGTTGAGTTTTTTCGAAGTATGCTTTGAAGTAGATATTTCCCTAGGTATATGTCAAAAAGCGAACACATCCTGACCAAATACGCTAGTCCTGAAAATGTAAGACTTTAATATTATCAATAAAATAAGATGCCGAAGTAACCCCTGCGGGCAGTTGCGCTCCGAACAGTATTTGAAATTCTACAATATCGGGGGCTGCGTTGATTAATTGATCGGTCAGGTCAATGTATATTTTATTCCACTCCTCTTTTGGATTCAAGGCAAAGAAGTAAGTTCTATTGGGAAAATTGTCGGAACTCCGATAGCCCACGAGACCAACTTCTAGCAAGCCCTCATTTTTGTAGTGCATTTCCAAAAAGACAGATCTGCCCTCTTTGGGAAGTTCCATTCGCCTGGAGTCAGAGGTAGCTATCTCAAATCTAGTCGTGGTAGTATCCAAGGTGAATTTTGCCGAATTTCCTTCAAAAACCTCAGCGGGTTCATTGGTGATACCAAGAATATTAGGAGCGTTGTCAAAGGTAACATCTAGCGTATTCCCTCCATCAAAATTTTCTAAATAGGGGAATTGTACCCTCGAATCATACACCGCCACGGGTTGTAGCGTATCTATTTCACCGAGGACTAAATCGGGCGTCAGTTCGTATCTTGCGTAAAAAGGATAAATATCGGGGGTATTGGTAATGCCGTTGACTTTGATGCCTGCATCTAAAAACATCTTAGTGGGGCCCTCAGCAACTAGAGGCAACGTGGCGGGTAGTTCGTAATTTCCCAAAAATCCTTCTTGTTCAAGCGTCACCCACACGTCCTTGATTTGCGGAGCTGTTGATGTTCCTTGACCAGGGTTGGTTTGTAAGTTGAAAGATTTGACGTGGATGTAAGCGGGGATGGTCTCGTCTTCCGTATCGCATCCAGCGAAAAATAACAATGCAATTACAAATAGATAAAAGTTTAATTTTTTCATATCTCTGGTT
>JBCCJE010000030.1:0-15104 GCA_039027925.1 Bacteroidota bacterium | reverse complement strand
GAACGGCTATTTGATATTTTTCCTCTCCTTTCTTCGCAAATTCATCTGTTCGTTCTTCCATTTTTTTGACGGGAAATTCCCAAACCTTATATTCCGTTTTTCCATTATCGAAGTACAATTTGGTTTTTACCACAATAAAATAGCTTTTAGAAATTTTCTTTGGTTGCTCCTCTTTAGGTTCTTCTACTGCTGGTTGGGTTGCCTCCTCTTCGTCTTCGTAGTACTCCTCGTCTTCTTCGTAGTATTCCTCATCGTACTCCTCGTAGTATTCTTCTTCCTCTTCCTCCTCACTCTCTTCCTCTTGTTGTTCCTCACTTGATTTTTCTTCTTCTTTTTTCTTTCCTCTCCTTCTGCGTTTTTTCTTTTTCTCGCTTTTGTCCTTTTTGACTTTTTTCTTTTTTGGCTTTTTCTCTTTAATCTTGATGATTTCTTCAAAAGTAATGGACGTAGAATCTGATTTGTACAGGCGATTCTGAATTCTTGATTTACTTTCTATTTTAAAATAAGGAATAAACTTTTTGCCCCATAGGCTATCCAACTCGTTGATCTGAACTTCGCCTAAATCTGTGTAAAAATTCTGTTCGTATTTTAGTTGCTCCTCGTTGGCATCTGGCAGGTGAAAAATAATTTCTGCTGCCTTACTCGCCTTTTTGAAGACGATGGCTTCCGCTTCCGCAAATTTATTGATGACTACTTTTAAGTGTCCCCAACTGGCAGGATTTCTCGGATCAATCAGATTAACGATGTACCCGTAGCGGGTCGCCTCCATGTTGCTGATTTCGTAAACTCCAGCAATTTCGTTATCCCCATTCACGTACAATCTTCCTCTGGTTACACCAAAAGAATAACTTCCGGGAGCTATCTTGATGGGTTCGTAATTTCCTGGGACATCCATCTTGTAGGGCCTAAAATTATAGCCAATCAGGTCGGTCTGATCGTCAAAAATTCTTTCTGTGATGTAGCTATACTGCTCCTGAGCCGCTACGCAAAAGGCAAGGCTTAAAAAAAACACAAAAAATCGGATTCTCATTTTCATTTCATTTGAAACTCCGACAATCCGATTCTTGCAGCGAAATATTGTTTTGAGACGGGGGGCAAATCTGCTGATTGGAATAGATTTGCCAAAGTGATTTAAATTTTACTATTAACTATTTTCAAAATTTCTTTTTCTTGTCGGTCCACCTCTTTGAGCATTTTCTTCCCTTTTTTCGTGACCTCTGCTACGTACTTTTTATCCTTCAAACTCGTAGCGTTAATTTTTACATTTAAAAATGCGCCGTGGACAGCGGCTCTGGCACAAAGCATACCGACTCCTGCGTCGGTCACTGAATTGGGATTACCTATCTCTGCCATCGCTTTGATAATATGGACAGACGCCATGGAGACTTCCATGATCCGAAGCGGTACTTCAATGGCATGCTTCGTTGCCGATTGAATCATTTCGGATCGCTTAGCTTTTTCTTCGGGAGTTCCTTTAGGCAGTCGGAAGGCGTCCATGATGGTATTGAAGGCATGGGTATCTTCGTCCACTAATTTGAGGAGGGTATCTTTGAGGTGTTGTGCTTGATCTGCCCATTCGGAAAATTCTTCCCAACGATCATCCCAAGCACGCTTGTGGGAGGAGAGGTTAGCTACCATAGCTGCTAGAGAAATGCCTAGCGAACCAACGTAGGCGGAAATGGAACCTCCACCGGGGGCAGGACTTTCGGATGCGGTTTCGTTGGCAAAATCTCTCAGATTCATATTCAACAAATGTGCCGACTGCGGACTTTCCAATTGGTATTCAATAATCTTCTGGTAAGGATCAAACGCTCCGAGTTCATCTAAGCCCAGACTCTTCACCGCTATTTTGATAAGCTCTGCTTCGGACACCCCTACCGATCTTTTTTGTTTTTTTAAAAAATACCGTCCAGCATCCAGCATGACTTTCAAGGGAATCAATCCTACCAACTCAGACCCCGTCACCCGTAGTCCTCTTCTTTGCGCACTTTTTGTAGTCTCTTCGAATGCTTTGTGCAGAGGGGCGATACTGATGTTGGTGATGTTCATAGAAATTTGCGCAATGCCATATTCTTCAATAAACCAACCAATGGCTTTCACGCCTTTGAGTTTTCCTTTAGTTCGGAGTGGTTCACCGTTTTTGTCCGTCAAGATTTCTCCGTTTAAAGTATTGTCTTTGCGCTTGATTCTTCCTTTTTCTCGGATGTCGAAGGCGACCGAGTTGGCTCTCCGAACGGAAGTCGTATTCAAATTGATATTGTAAGCTATCAAAAAATCTCTCGCCCCGATCACCGTGGCACCTGCCCGTGGATTAAATTGAGCGGGACCGTAATCTGGTTTCCAATTTGGATTTTTTAGTTTCTCGGGTAAGCCTTCGTATTCGCCCGCCCGAATAGTTGCGAGATTTTTTCTATCCTTTTTGGTAGCGGCAGCTTCGTACATGTAGAATGGAATTTCCAGATTTTGCCCAGCACGTTCTGCTAGTCGGTGAGCGTACTTGACCACTTCGTCCATCGAGATATTTGCAATGGGAATCAGAGGACACACATCGGTAGCTCCCATCCGTGGATGTTCTCCTGATTGTTTGCTCATGTCTATGACTTCACTCGCTTTTTTGATAGCTAGATAAGCGGCTTCGATCACGGGTTCAGGTTCTCCTACAAAAGTGACAACGGTTCTGTTGGTAGCCTTGCCAGGATCCACGTCCAATAACTTTACTCCTTCTACACTTTCTATTTCGTCGGTGATTTGTTGGATAATATTCAGATTGCGCCCTTCGCTAAAATTGGGGACACATTCGATTAATTGTTTTTTGCTCATTGAAAATAGTTTTATTGGATGATGAATTTGTGCACCTGGAAGTTCCGTTTTTTAGTAACCATTGGGGCGTTCGAATCCGTCGGTGAAGGTAGATTTTATATCAAAAAAAGAAAAATTTTCGTTTCATAGTCGTACCTCATCAATTGAATTTTTCGTAAAAAACTAAATTTGTGGGCGGTACGGTTTTTTTTTAGACATACGTTTATTGCCACTTATTCAAAACAAATTTTTAGCAAATGCAAAAATGGATACTTTTAGTCTTAGCGCAATTACTAGCTTGGTCGGTTTACGCTCAGCAAAAAAAGAAAATTAACTTCAACGAACTAGATGTCATCAGGGGATTGTATTTCCAACCCAACACAATCAAGCCCTACTCGGGAACAGCTTTTGATAAATTTCCCAATGGAAAAAAACGAATGGAGATGAAAATTCAGGAGGGGAAAATTCACGGTACTTCGAGGCAGTGGCTGGAAAATGGACAGATGATTTTTGAACGACACTACAACATGGGCGTTGCGCACGGTAAGGAAACCCAATGGTACGTAGTGGGTAAGAAAAAAGCAGAGGTGGAGTACGTCAATGGCAACATTGAGGGCATGGCTAGAGAATGGTACAACAACGGAAAAAAAGAATCCGAAGGGCTTTTTAAAAATGGCAAGGAAGAAGGAGAGCACACTTGGTGGCACAGAAATGGACAAGTAGATCAGGTCGTTTTTTTTAAAAATGGAAAAGCGGAGGGATTAGTCAAGTCGTGGTTTGAAAATGGCATCCAACACGAGGCAACTTATTTTGTGGCGGGACAAAAAAATGGGAGTTCCAAGGAATGGTTCGATAATGGGCAGCCGTTCTTTGCCAAAAATTTTAAGGCGGGAAAAGAAGATGGCAAAAGTCAATATTGGAACAAAAAAGGAATGCTCATCAAGGAAGAACTCCACGACGCTGGTCAGCTCATCGAATCCAAAAACTATCTCAGCGGAAGTGTTTTTAATGGCAGCGGGTACTGGCAAGTTTTTAACGAATTGAATGATTTTTTCCTTTTGGAAATTTCTGGAACCCTAGTGCGTCCCAGACGAGCCGATGAAATCACCTACGTAGTGGACGGGGATTTACTCCAGATTTTTAATCAAAATAAATCTGCTTATTTTGAAGGACAGCCTTCGAACTCTGATGAACTAAAATTGTTGGAAAAGTACATTAGTCAGGAATCCAAGTACATTCAATCGGCTACCAACTTTGCCCTGACGGTCAAGAAAACAAACGGCAAAACTGCTCAGGGGAAAGACTTTATCCATTGGCACTTCGTATCTCCGAGCAGTCAAGCGGAGGAGCAAAAACCAAGGACAGTACAAGAGGAGCATTACATTTCTTTTATTTGTGGAGAGAGAATACTAAGTTTGTACGGAGCCGTTACCAATAATGACCAACCCGCAGCCATAACGACCATGCTTCACCGAATAGCCAATTCTTTGGAAGTTAAACCTAACCGAATCGACCTCAACGCACTAGCGGCTTCTGTTAAAAATAAAAACTAGATATTCACAGTTTCTCCGAGTTAAATTTTTTTGTTTATGAAAAATTTTCTAGCACTACTTTTTCTTTCGTTGACTTGGCAAGGTCTGGCTCAAAAGATTACCATCTCTGATCCTTTTAGTGTTCGAACGGATGATAAATATGAGTTTATTGGAAAAATAAAAAATCAATATTTGGTCTTTCACGACAAGGGCGTGGAGTTCGAGATCAAAGCATTTGATGAAGAAATGCACACTGCCTGGGAGAAGGAAATTGAATTGGAAAAACGCCGAACTAAAGTGCTTGGCGTAGTTCCGGGGAGAGATGGTTTTGCGGTGGTTTACACCCATCGAAAAAAGAGAAAGCTCAACGTGATGGTCAGCCGATTCACTCCGTCGGCAAATCTGTTGGATACTGCAACGGTTAAACATTTTGGCAACCAACTGCTCACGCCCAATCTTCAAGTCATTCGGTCGGAGGATAGAAAAACAATCCTGATCTATCAAATCAAGGAGCAAAAGAAGATAGAGGCAACTGCCTTTAGTTTGGAAAATATGGAGGTACTGTGGGAGAGAACTTTACAACCCGACGGCATGGCGTACTACGAAACCTACGAACAAATGCTGGTGAACAACCAAGGAGATTTATTTATCATTTTAAAAAAAGATAATCGAAAAAATAAGAAAGACGAACACCATTACGAAATTCATAAAATTACTAGAGAGAACGACTACAATTTTTTCTCTATCCACATGCAAGACCGACTGACCTACGATGTTAATTTTTCTTTTGACAATAAAAATGACCTACTGCTTGCGGGCGGTTTGTACTCCAATAAAAATAGAGGAAGAGCCAATGGATATTTTTTCCTGAGCATCCCGCCCGAAGATCCTACGAGTCACAAATTGATTTTTGAAACCTTCAACGAAGAACTCACTAATAGATTTATTGGGAAAAAAGCCGACGCTAAAAAAGGCGTTGCCGATGTTGATATTCAGGAGATTGTACACCGACACGACGGAGGAGCGCTGCTAATCATCGAGCGCAACCGACACCTAGAGCGAGGCAACGGGGGAGCTAGAGTTGGGTACGCCGGCGGAAGGACTTTTGTTGATTATTATTATGATGATGTGCTGGTGGTATCTATGCACCCCGACGGTCAGAAGCATTGGGAACAAGTGCTCCACAAAAAACAATATTCGCAGGATGACGATGCGATTTTTTCTTCTTATTTTTTATTGAAAACTCCCGCCAGCCTTCGCTTTATTTTTAATGATGAAATCAAACTCGAAAATACTGTAAGTGAATACGTGCTCAACGGCAATGGTGATTTTGAAAGAAATAGTGTACTGAGCACCGATGATCAGCGTATCCAACTGCGCTTTGCTCACGCCATGCAGGTAGGCTCCAACGAGTTTGTAGTGCCCAGCGTGTTGAGGAGCAAAATGAAATTAATCAGAGTGATGTATTAATTTTTTCTACCAGAAAATAAGAGCCGACTTGTACCTGTCAAGTCGGCTCTTATTTTTTGGTATCTGATAGTTTCAATTTCGGCAAAGCATTGGATTTTTTTGTAATTTCGCCCCGATTTTTGAAATAAGTTTAAAGCAAAATACAATTTATGAAATTAGATGATTTAGTTGCCGTGAGTGGAATGTCTGGTATTTTTAGATTAGCAGCCAATCGGAGCAATGGTCTCATTATCGAAGATTTGGATACCGGTAAAAAACGATTCGCATCAGCCCGCAAACACCAATTTACGCCCTTGGCATCCATCGGTGTTTATACCTTTGAAGATTCTACTGAACTGAAAATTATTTTTAGAACCATGATGGATCAGACCGAAGGCAATCCAATTCCTGCGGTGGGGAGTTCCTCGGCGGTGCTACACGAGTACTTTAGAAAAATACTTCCGGACTACGACGAAGACAAAGTCCACACGAGCGATATTAAAAAAGTAATCAAGTGGTACAATTTCCTAAATGATAGAGACTTGGTTGATTTGGAAGACGAAGAGGAAACCCCAGATGAAGATGGGCACGTCTCGGAGGATGCCAATGAACCTACGGAAGCCGCCACTGCAGAAACTGAAAAGACAGAAGAAGAATAAATTTTCTTCAAAATAAGATTCTAGTAAATGTATTGTTAGAATCTTATTTTTTTTGAAAGTCTTCCATTCCTAAATTTACGATAACCCCCCGAAACCATAATTACTCAAAATTACAGATGTACAAAGGAAAAAAAGTTATTGCGGTGCTACCTGCTTACAACGCCGCGCTGACCTTAGAAAAGACCTACCAAGAAATTCCTTTTCCGCTAGTGGACGAAGTGATTCTTTGCGACGATGCGAGTAAGGATAAGACCTCGGAGTTGGCAAGGCAAATCGGCATCAAGCACGTCATCCGCCACGAAAAAAATAAGGGTTACGGTGGCAATCAAAAATCACTTTACAATAAGGCGTTGGAGTTGGGTGGAGACATTGTTATCATGCTGCATCCCGACTATCAATATACCCCACTCTTGATTCCTTCCATGGTCAATATCATTGGTGATGATTTGTATCCCGTAGTCTTGGGTTCAAGAATTTTGGGGAAAGGTGCGTTGAAGGGGGGAATGCCAATGTATAAATATATCGCCAATCGCTTTTTGACATTTACCCAAAATGTGCTGGTGAATTATAAACTTTCGGAATACCATACGGGGTACCGAGCATTCAGCAAGGAGGTACTAGAGACGATCAACTTCAATGAAAACGACGATGATTTTGTATTTGACAATGAAATGCTATCCCAAATTATTTATGCGGGATTTGATATTGCAGAAGTGACTTGTCCGACTAAGTATTTTGAGGAAGCCTCCTCCATCAATTTTCAGAGAAGTGCTAAATACGGGATGGGGGTGCTAAGGGTTTCCTTAGGACATTTTTTCCAGCGACTGGGTTTGACTGATAAAAAAATGTATAAAAGAATGAAATAAGAGAAGAGAAAAAAGCTAGACCTCCGCAGTCAATTTTTAGATTCCTTTTCCATCAAATCAAATGCTTTTCGACTAATAAAAATAGCGGCGAGGACGAGTGTGTAGGCAAGTGTAGTGGTCATAATTTTATTTCAAAATTAAAAGTCAAGCATCAGTAGATCAAAAACCGATGTTCCAATCAGGTTCTTTTTTTACAAAAAATTCACCCCAAGTGTAACATGCTAGCAAAGCTAAACAATAAGTCGCAACAACTAAAATCTTACCTAGATTCTTGTGTAGAAAAATTCAACACGCCTGATTTTATTGACAAAGATCCCATCTCCATTCCACATCAATTTTCCAGACTGCAAGATATCGAGATCATGGGCTTTTGGGTAGCCATGCTCGCTTGGGGACAGCGCGTGACGATCATCAACAAAGCGAATGAACTGATCCAACTGATGGACGGCGCACCTCACGATTTTATAATTAATCATCAAGAGAAAGATCGCAAACCATTTTTAGCGTTTAAACATCGAACTTTTCAAGCTACGGATACCCTTTACTTTTTAGAATTTTTTCAAAATTTTTATCAAAAAAATAATTCGTTGGAAGTGGCATTCAGCCAACACCTTTCTTCCGAAAATGAAAATGTTGAAAATGCACTAAAAGGTTTTCACGAACAATTCTTCGCTCTTCCCGATGCCCCTCACCGAACTCGAAAGCACGTGGCTACGCCCGCTCGAAAGTCTTCTTGCAAACGACTCAATATGTTTTTACGGTGGATGGTAAGACAAGATGATCGGGGTGTTGATTTTGGGCTTTGGAAAAAAATCAGACCTGCTCAACTGCTAATGCCGTTGGATGTTCACGTGGATCGAGTAGCTAGGCGATTAGGTTTGTTGGAGCGAAAGCAAACTGATTGGAGATCAGTCATTGAATTGACGGATAACTTACGAGCATTCGATGCTGATGATCCCGTTAAATATGATTTTGCGTTGTTTGGAGTGGGTGTTTTGGAGAAAGATGAATTTTAAACCACACTTATGAACTATATCGAAATCATCAAACGCGAAATAGACAAAGCGAACCTTTGGCAAAAAAGTATTAGCCTTAGCCGAGGTGAATACCTAAAAGTAGAAGGTAGTACGGACACCAACCTCTACTACATCGAAAACGGAAGTCTGAGAATTTTTAGGGAAAATGATTTTGAGGAGCAAACTATTCGGTTGGGGTACAAAAATAATTTTATCGCAGCACTCGATTCTTACATTTCCGAAAAACCCTCTGAACTTTACATCCAAGCCATTAAAAAATCAGAACTAAAAGTAGTCCCTAAACCCGCTTTTCAAAAATGGCTAGAAAGTGATCCTACCCACATTGAACTTTGGTTAAAAATTACGACACAACTCATCTACGAGCAGCTAGAACGAGAGAAAGATATTTTAACGAACTCGCCTTACGAGAGGTATCAACGAGTGCTCAAAAGAAGTCCTCACCTATTTCAAGAAGTTCCCAATAAATATATTGCCTCCTACCTTCGTATGACGCCCGAAACTTTATCCAGAATCAAAAAATCTTGATTGAGATCAAGATTTGGAAAATATTGAAGGCCTAACTTGCAAATATATTTTTTAACCTAAAATTCTTTTGCAATGAAAATAAATAATAGAGATTTGATCGAAGACCTTATCCAACGAACGAAAGATGTAATGAACGCAGCGATAGAATTAGAGTCATTGAATAATGAAATACTGAATTGGAGATCAAGCGAAAAAAGTTGGAGCGTACTAGAATGTTTCGAACACCTTAATCGCTACGGAGATTTTTATTTATCAGAGATCGAAAAGAGCATCAACGAAGGTAAAAAAGTGGAAGAAAACGAGATTTTTAAAAGTGGTTGGTTAGGAAATTATTTTGCCAACTCCATGTTGCCCAAGGAAAAACTGAACAAGATGAATACTTTTAAATCCATGAATCCTTTGGGTTCTGCATTGGATAAAAGTACCCTCGAAAAATTTATTAATCAGCAGAAGCAAATGCTCCAACTACTAGGCAAAGCTAGAACTGTTGATCTTTCTAAAACCAAAACTGCGATCAGTATTTCCAACTGGATAAAACTACGATTGGGAGACACCTTCAGGGTAGTCATTTACCATAATCAAAGACACGTGGTACAGGCCAGAAAAGTATTGGCGCAACAAAAAAGTTTGGTGATGAGTTAAGCCAGATTAGGAACTTGTGCTGGGGCAGTTAACTGCATTGGAATGGAAAAGCTACTATAAGTCCTCGTAACCCAAGTTCTGTATGTAGTCCCCAACTTTTGTTAATCTTGAAAGTAGCCCACGTACTTGATACGCAAAAGGTATCTGATACGCAAAACGGATTTGAAACACTACCTTTTTGTATCAACATTTACAAACCCTTTTAGCTACGCAAATTAAAAGTTGGGGACTACACATAGAACTTTTAGTTAATAATTTGTATTTTGCCTATGAATTAATTCATTGTAGTCCCTTCAAAACTTTAATTATGTATCATCAAGATGAAGAATTTGATAAGGTTTCCGAACCTGCCGTTGAGTATGAAATAGAACGTAATAAACCAATGCCTAGTAGAAATCATAGTATCATCCAGTCTCGCTTAAATATTGCTTTAGGAAAAAAATACGATGATAGGTATGAGTTCATGACAGAAGTAAATCTTACCCTGCCCAATGTCAAGCCATCTGTTCCTGATATTTCAATTTTTCCAAAAGTTGAAATTGATTTGTTACAAGATGAAATTCGAGTCACCGAGCCGCCAATTACTACTATCGAAATCTTATCTCCCAAGCAAGCATTAGATGATTTAAAAGACAAAATATTTGATATTTATTTCCCTGCTAGTGTTCAATCATCTTGGATAGTTGTTCCTACTTTTAGAACTGTATATATTTTTACGCCTAATAAAAAATATCAAACTTTTAATTCGGGCACACTCAACGATCCTGCTACTGGAATCACCTTAGAGTTGGATGATTTTTTCCCATAAAAAAATTTAAGTCCACGCTGAATAAGACCTGCCAAATCTCAAAGATTTGGCAGGTCTCTTTATTTTACGCCCTCCTACTCTCCCCTCAAACTATCAACAGGATTAGCTAACGCTGTTTTTAAGCTATTAAAACCTACGGTCAATAGTCCGATTCCTATGGCGACGATTCCTGCTAAGGCAAAAATCCACCATTGAATATGGATTCGATAGGCAAAGCTTTGTAGCCAGTCACTCATAAAATACCAAGCCAATGGAGTAGCGATGAGCAAGGAGATGACAATGAGTTTTATAAAATCTTTTGAAAGTAAAACAACTAGGCTTTGGGTACTTGCACCCAGTATTTTTCGGATACTAATTTCTTTGGTTCGTTGTTCTGTGATAAAAGAAGCCAATGCCAATAATCCCATACAAGCAATAAAAATAGCGATGAGGGTAAACAGGAAAAATACTTTTCGGGAAGTTATTTCCTTAGAATAAAGAGCCGCCCAATCTCTATCCATAAAAGCATAAGCAAATGGAACGTCGGGTTGAAATTGATTCCAAATGCCTTCGATAGAATGTAATGTATTTTGAGCACTCCCTGAGGCCAATCGAACACTAACTAGGTTGTTGGTCCCAGGTACAAATCCTCGATCATTGTGCACTAAAAACAATGGAGAAATTTTGTGATGCAAAGACTGAAAGTGATAATCTTTTAAAACCCCTACAATGGTATATGGCTCTGGATTATCAGCATCCGTCATTAAAAAATTATCAGAACTAAATAATTGTTGACCAACTGGATTATCTATGCCTAGCTCCCTTACTGCTGCTTCGTTGACTAACACGGAAAGAGAATCCGTAAACTCTTCTCGAAATTCTCGCCCGTCGGTTAACTCCATTTTCATACAACTCACAAAGCCATCATCTACAATTAACCCACTCCCCGTAGTCATTTCCTTCGTTCCCGTAGGTCGGAAGGAGACACCAAAGTAGCGTTGACCCGGCATGGTATTGCAGCCACTTACGGCAATGACTCCCGGCAGGGCTTCTACTTGATCCAAAAAAGTTTGGGTCTGTTGGGCGTTCATTCCTCCTGCATTTTGCAAAGTGATAAGCCCTTCTTTATCAAAACCGAGTGATTTATTTTGGGTGTAATTTAATTGTTTGAAAACAATGATAGTTGCAGCAATCAAGAAGATGGAAATGGCGAATTGGAAAATGACCAACGCATTTCTCAAACCGATGCCCGTCGTATTGGCTAAAAGTTTTCCACGCAGCACCTGCATGGGTTTGAAGGAGGACATAAATAAGGCGGGGTATGCACCGGAGGCTAATCCCGTTGCTAATGCTAGTCCTGATAAGATCACTAAAAACTTAAAAGAGAAAACATATTCCAAATCAAAAGATTTTTCTGCAAGTTTATTGAATGAGGGAAGTACCAACGATACAACTACTGCAGCAAGGATAGCCGCCATAAAACTAATCATCAAAGCCTCCATCAAAAATTGAAAAATCAATTGTCGTTTTTCTGAACCTAACGTTTTTCGAATGCCTACTTCCTTTGCCCTTCCCGCTGACCTTGCCGCTGCTAAGTTCATGAAATTCACTCCCGCAATCGCAATAATTAAAATGGCAATTAGGGTAAAAAAGTACACTCGACTTCTTGACCCCGGAGGTTTGATCTCACCTTCTAACTTGGAGTCCAGATAAATACTTGATAGAGGTTGTAACGTGTAAGTGTAGCCGTTTTCAGCTTTTTGGTATGCTTCGTAGTTTACGCCAAAGTGTTGCTGCACTTGCCCCGACGCATACTTCGTCACCAGCTTTGGAAACTTTGCTTCCAAGACTGTGGCAGATGCTCCTTTTTGAAGTAGCAAGTAGGTCATTGCCGAAAAGCTCAAATAATTCGGAGGACCATTTAAAAATCCGAAGGTTCGAGATGAAATGAGAAAATCAAATTTTAGATGGGAGTTGGTGGGTACATCTGTACAAACGCCCGTAATTTTTGGATCATTGTCATTTCCAACAATGTCAATTACTTCTCCCAACAGTTTTTTATCCTTCCAATTTTTCCCATAAAATTTAGTCGCTTGGGCTGCTGTCAAAATGATCGAGTTGGGTTCATTTAGAGCGGTCGTTGGATTTCCAATAATCAGCGGAATGGTAAAAAGTTCAAAAAAATTAGAATCTGCCCAAGTTACATTGTTCTCTCTGAAGGTTCGATCACCTATTTTTAACAACATATTTGCAGGACCAAAATTAAAAATCCGACAAGCACTTTCTACCTCTGGATACTCCGCCTGCATGGCCTCTGCGAATGACGGAGGAATCATTGCGTAACTTCTTGCTCGGTCGGGATACTTCCGCTCTAACGCTACTCGATAAATTTGATCACTTTTTTCGTGAAAGTCATCGTAGCTCAACTCATCATTAACGTACATGATGATGAGTAAAAAACAAGCCATTCCCATTGCTAAGCCCAAAACGTTAACTAATGAAAATCCTTGGTAGCGAAGTAGGTTTCGCCAAGCGATGAGGAAGTAATTTTTAAGCATGGTTTTGCAGATTATGGATTCAAGATTATGGATTATGGATTATGGATTATGGATTATGGATTATGGATTCAACCATCTTTAATCCATAATTTATAATCCATAATCTTGAATCCATAACCATTCATGGTATCAATCATTTTCCAACAATTCTTTTACATTTTTATCACTTCGAATAAATCCATCTGCTAAGTAGATTATTCGATCGCCGTATTTGGCATTTTTTTCTGAATGGGTCACTTGAATGATGGTCATGCCTTCATCGTGTAACTCTTTGAATAATTGCATAATTTCTTCCCCTTGTTTGGTATGTAAATTTCCAGTAGGCTCATCTGCTAGTAGTAACTTTGGTTTTCCAATAATTGCTCTTGCTAGTCCTACCAATTGTTGTTGTCCACCCGAAAGTTGGTTAGGGAAAAGATCTTTTTTCGCAACGATGTTAAACCGATCCAACAACTCTGCTACCATTGGCTTGCGCGCTCTGCTTTTAATGCCTCTGTATATCAAGGGGGTTTCGATATTTTCGTACACCGTCAAATCATCAATCAAGTGATAGGCTTGAAATACAAAACCAATGTAGTGCTTGTATAACTCCGTTCGCTTCCGCTCATTGAAGCGATGCACCTCCTCATCAAAAAAGTAATATTCTCCTTTTTTAGGTTCGTCGAGCATTCCAATAATTTGTAACAAAGTGGACTTGCCAGCACCGCTGTCTCCCATGATAGTTACAAATTCTCCTTCGTTCACATTCAGGCTGATGTCTTTCAACACCCAGCTTTTTTGGAATCCACTTTTATAGTATTTCTCGATATTTTTTAGTTGAAGCATTTTTTTGAATTTAAAATGTAAAATTCAGAATTCTGAATTAGTATTGTTATTTTTGATTTCACGCTAATCAGTAATTTAATTGTTATGAGAAAACCAAATGTAATTGTAGAAAAGACATTCGAATTTTCTTTATCCATCATCGAACTTTTCAAAAGTCTTCAAGCCGAAAAAGAATTTGTATTATCTAGGCAGTTACTTCGTTCCGCGACTTCCATTGGAGCAAATATCAATGAAGCTATTTCTGCCGAATCCAAAAAAGATTTCATTCATAAGTTCAGCATTTCATTAAAGGAAGCTCGCGAATCTGAATATTGGTTAAGGCTTTTGGAAAAAAGTAATTTAACTCAAATCGAAGTAGGTCATTATCTCAACGAAGTACGACAGATCATAAAAATCATTTCGTCAATTATCTTGACTTCGAAAAGAAACTTATAGAATTATGAATGTAGAATTAAAAATTATGAATTAACAAAATTTATAATCACCGTATAATCGTCCATTCATAATTCTGCATTCATAATTCATAATTCTCAAAGGTACTGCCGCACAATATTCTCCGTCACCACTTGCCCGTCCAGTAATCGAATAATTCGGTTGCCAAATTCTGCGCAGTACTGCGAGTGAGTCACCATGACGATAGTCGTTCCCTTAGAGTTGAGGTCGGCGAGGATTTTCATAACCTCGTCACCGTTGGCACTATCCAAATTTCCAGTAGGCTCATCCGCAAGAATCAGTTTTGGATTATTGACAATAGCTCTCGCTACCGCTACTCGCTGTTGTTGTCCACCCGAAAGTTGCTGAGGAAAATGGTTTCGACGGTGCATCATATTCATACTATCCAGTAAAGCCTCCGTTCTGGTTTTACGTTCTTTGGAAGGTACTTTTGTGTACATCATCGGTAGCTCCACATTTTCAAAAACAGTCAGTTCATCAATCAAATTGAAACTCTGGAAAACGAATCCTAAATTATTTTTCCTCACATCAGATCGCTTTCGCTCGGAGAGTCCTCCCACTTCTTTGTCCATAAAAAAATACTCCCCATTGGAAGGGCTATCAATCATTCCCAAGATATTCATCAAGGTAGATTTTCCGCAGCCCGAAGGCCCCATGATGGAAACAAACTCCCCTTCTTTGATTTCGATGGACAAATCGTTGAGTGCAGTAGTCTGTACCTCGTCGGTACGATATACTTTTTTTAAGCTTTTAGTTTTTATCAACATCTTTTAAAATTTAGAATTATGAATTCAGAATTATGAATGGTGGAAATTCATAATTCATAATTTTACATTTTTAATTATTCAAAATCAGTTCATCCTTTTCCCCAAAGTTTTCGTAGCTAGAAGTGATGACCACTTCGCCCACATTCAAGCCTTCCAAAATTTCGTAGTGGTTGGGGTTTTGTCTTCCGATTCGAATATCTCGCTT
>JBCCJE010000029.1:0-15105 GCA_039027925.1 Bacteroidota bacterium | reverse complement strand
ATGAAACGAAGGCAATTTAATAAAAATATTTTGATGGGCTTAACAAGTGCAGCCATTCCTTTTTCTTTTAATGATAACATTACATTTACAGATATGAATCAAAAAATAAAACCCCAAAGATTAAAAGTAGGCGATACGGTAGGACTCATCACGCCGAGTAGTTCCATCACCGAAACACAATTGGAGAAGGCCATCAAAAATATGAAGAGCTTGGGGCTGAAAGTAAAACTAGGAAAACACGTTAGGGCAATCAATGGATACTTGGCGGGAACAGACAAACAACGCTTGGAAGACCTACACACCATGTTTGCCGACAAAACTGTACACGGAATCTGGTGTATCAGAGGGGGTTACGGTGTGGGCAGAATTTTACCTAAAATCAATTATCAACTCATTCGAGATAATCCTAAGGTACTCATCGGGTACAGCGACATCACCGCCTTGCTTTTGGCGGTTTACGAGCAGACGGGATTGGTTTGTTTTCACGGGCCAGTTGCTTCGTCGGATTTTACCGACTACTCGGTGAGACATCTAAAAGGCGTTTTGATGGAGCAACATTCCATTTATCCAATCTATTCTGCTAAGGAAAATTACGACGTCAAAGACTCCCTTTACAGGATTAAAGTCATTCGGGCGGGAAAAGCGAAAGGAGAATTGACTGGTGGAAATTTGACCTTGCTAGCGGCTATGGCCGGAACGCCTTTTCGATGGGATGTTAAAGATAAATTGGTTTTTATGGAGGACATCGGAGAGCGCCCCTACCGAGTAGATCGTATGCTAACACAAGTTTTACAAAGTACAAATCTTCAGGAAGCGGCTGGGATTATTCTAGGTATATTTGAGGATTGTCGGGCGAAGAGGGGAAATCGGTCATTGAGTCTGATGGAGTGCTTGGAGGATAGGTTAGGTCATTTGGAGATACCGATTATTTACGGGTTATCTTTCGGACACATTAAACATCACTTTACCATTCCGATTGGAATTAAGGGAGAAATGGATACTGCGACACAGTCGTTAACACAAACTGAAATGGGAACTAAGGGGTGAGTAAACCATTTCCAAAATTTGTAGTTGACCCCTAAAACTATCCATCTATCATCCCTGTCTTATGCAATATTGGTAATTGCCCGCCATAAGCCTTTGCAATATTTTCTTTTGTAAAAGTAGTGTTAGTATCTCCGTAAGCGATCAATCTTTGATTCAATAGAATCACCTTATCGAAATACTGTTCGACCGTAGAGAGATCGTGGTGAACGACTAAGAGCGTTTTTCCCTCCGCTGCCAACCTTTTTAAAATTTGAATAATTTTTTCCTCAGTAGTCATATCAACTCCGACAAAAGGTTCATCCAAAAAGAAAATATCTGCCTCTTGGCAAAGTGCTCTTGCGAGAAATACTCGCTGCTGCTGACCACCCGAGAGTTCTCCGATTTGGCGATCTTTGAAGGCAGTCATCCCCACTTCTTCCAATGCGGCTATTGCCATTTTTTTATCTTCCCGATTGAGTCGCTGAATAATTTTTTTGTGTGGATACCTGCCCATGAGTACTATGTCAAAAACAGTAGCGGGGAATGTCCAGTCCACATCATTTTTTTGGGGCACGTAAACGACCTCCTTGCGTTGGGATCGAATATCTTTTCCATTGATTTTGATCTCTCCTGTATTGATGTCAATCAAACCTAGGATGGCTTTGAATAAGGTAGATTTTCCTGCACCGTTAGGGCCTACCACACCATATATATTTCCAGCCTCTACCTCCAGGAAAATGTTGGTCAAGACTCTTTTTTTTTCGTAAGAAACGGAAAGTCCTTTTACTTGTATCATAAGCGGCTGAATCTGCCCCTAACCTTACCTCGGACACCTGAAGGGTCAGAGGGCTGTTTGATTCGTATGTTTTTATTTTTAGAAATATGCTTTTTTTGATTTTGCTACACTTCAATTCTAAATAGGTTGATAAAAACTATTTTTGGAAGGGAACGGTACTTCCCTCTAGAGGCTGGCTGGGTAGGGTCAGCCTACACTCCGATACACAAAGAAAAATGCGCCAACGAACAACACTCCCAATATCCCATACAATAAATAGTTGTTCCCTTTTTCGGTAGGTGCTTCTGCGGCTTTGACTTCTACCTTTCTTGAGAGTGCCTTAACGATTACGTCTGTATTATACTTTAGCATATCGTGGTACGTGGAGGCATCGCTATCTTTCTCTCCGATGGAGTCAGCGTAGAGTGATCCACCGACGGTAATGTCGTTGGACTTCGCCAACCCCCTTAGCATTTTTGGATTGACAGTAGATTCAATAAAAACGGCAGGAACTGAATTTTGCTTTATCACTTTGTCCAATCGAACCACATCAGACGTCTGCGCCTGCGCCTCAGTTGAAGTGCCCAAAATAGATTCTAACTGAATACCGTACTTCCGACCGTAGTACTGGAAAGCATCGTGAGAGGTTATCAAGATTCGTTGTTTTTCGGGAATCGTTTTAATTTGCTCGGTGATGTATTGATCTAGTTGTTCTAATTTAGCTTTGTAGGTCAGAAAATTTTGCTCGTAAATCGTTTTATTCGCAGCGTCGTATTCGACCATAGCATCCTTGATATTTTCTGCGTAGATGACTCCGTTGAGCGCATTCATCCAAGCGTGAGGATCAACAGAATTAGCATAAGTCAAACTTTCGATCACTTCGACCCCTTCCGTTACTTTTACCACTTTTGCTTGTGTTCCAGAATTTTCTATCAACTTCAATAACCACCCCTCGAAGGTCAAATCGTTTTTAAAAATCACATCGGCACTCGCCACTAAGGTAGCATCGCTAGGCGTTGGTTCGTAAGTATGAGGATCTTTTCCGATGGACACAATCGTCACTATTTCAAATTGATCACCTACGATATTTTGAGCTATGTCAGCAATCATCGAAGCAGTCGCAACGATTTTTGGTTTTTGAACAGCAAATGATAACAATGGAATTGCAAGTACGATGAGCGTGATGAGTATTTTCTTCATGGTCTGTTGTATTTTTTTAGAAGGCTATAAGTTTTTCTTACAAGAGGAGTTTAGACACAAAAACCTATTGCTTCTGTAAAAAAAGATTCTGGGACACTTTTCCCGAAATAACAATTTCGTTCGATTTATTTAACAATATCTTTACAGAATTATCAAATTCGTATTTTTCAATGATTTTTACTATTGCCCCTAGCCCTAGGTTCAGTTGATTGAGGTATTGTAAAAAAGGCGTAGAGTGTTCCCGAACACCAACTACCGTTCCCTCCTCCCCTACTGCTAACTCTCCTAAGATAACTTGCTTCCGAGAAGTAAACTTTCCGTTTTGATCAGGAATAGGATCGCCGTGGGGATCAAATTTCGGATTTCCCAAAAAATCATCCAATCGGTTAATCATTTCCTTGGATCGAATGTGCTCTAGTTCTTCCGCCATTTCGTGTACTTCATCCCACTCGAAGTTGAGTTTGTCCACCAAGAAAACTTCCCAAAGGCGATGTTTGCGAATCAACATAGTAGCCACTCGCTCTCCCGAAGCAGTTAATTTTACGCCCTTGTGACTCTCGTGGATAGCTAGTTTTTTCTTAGCTAATCGCTTAATCATATCGGTTACGGATGCTGCACTTGTTTGTATTCTTTTGGAAATGGCATTAGTACTAGCAGTCGCTTGACCTTTTTCAATGATGGAAAAAATGGCTTTCAGATAATTCTCTTCTGTCTTTGAAATTTTCATTTTTTGGGAATTAATTTTCACAAAGGTAAATAAATTTTTAGATTAATCTAAAAATTTATTTAGTTGATAAAACTATAAACCTTATGGAAATACAGTTTTCCACGTTGCCTTCGAAAAATGGACATAACAGCCTTTACGTAATGCCCTAAAAAAACAACACTTCTCACATCCATTATTTTTTTTTCCCATACCTAAATTACATCGTTTAAGGTATTCACACGCCGAGCCAATATTTGTACTTTTGGGGAAAATTATTTCCAAAAATCTACAAAGGAATGGTTCAGTAATAAATTTATCGTTCCTACAGAAAGAGAATTACAATTCATCACTCCCCTTCGATTATTGTGTGAAACACCCGTTTTGAAAAATCCTTTTCGAAATGTATTCCCTCCCTTGGTGGTTTTCCCATCTTCGAAATTTTATTCAATTCTTTATTTTCTTTTTCCATTATTTAATTCAGTCGGCGTAGGGCGGTTGCTTTTATTTTTAAAATGATACCAACCAACTACGACCAAGCTAAAAAGACAACAGATCAATCCATAGTATTTCGAGCGAGTTGAGAGAGTTCGGATTAGACATTTTCTCCGAGCAATCGTCAACGATAGATTTTCTCTTTGGTGGTGAGCAGCGAGCCGTCATCAGAGCGAATGGGGACTCCATGCCAAGCACATTGGGTCACTAACATTTTTCATAACAAAACAAATACATTTTTTCAATAATAAAGTAAAGAACAGGAAATCAACCAACTCAAGTATGCTGATGATTTGAGCGTACAACCTGCCTTAAAATCAAGCACTTTTTGATCTCCATGCTTTTACTTAAAACTTTAAAAAAATAACCTCACGATTAAAAAATTTTAATTCACTTAACAAATTCAAACTCATGGAAAAACAAATTTTACACGGTAAGAATTGTTCGACGGGTTTGTCTTTTGTTTGGTTGATGTTTTTGTTATTTGGTTTTATCGTAAGCCCAATGACGAGTACCTATGCCGAAGCAGAAGACTATGCCACGTGCGACATTTTTACACCGTTGGGAACAAGTTTTAACTTAGACCTTGACGGAACTGGTAACGGAACTATTGAGCCTGCGAAGTTCATACCTTTCGTTACGAGTAGTTGTGTTGTGAATGCATCGTCTATCGAACTTTGGACGGATGCCACCGCAACTACACCTTTTACGCCGAACAATGTGACTTGTGCGGACGTGGGTACTACATTTAATGTATGGGTTACGGTCAACAGTAGCCAAAACCCAGTACCACCTGTACCACAATGTATCAGTACGGCGATTGAATTTCAGGTAACTGTCAATGATGGCATGTTACCTACTATCGTTTGTCCTGGCAATTTGACCGTCACGGGATGTACTGCTGCCGATGCGCCAGCTCCTTACGCTGGTGCAGCGGCTTTTGCTAGTGCTGGTGGTACCATTATGGATAACTGTGGTGCTACTTTATCATTGGTATCCGATAATGTACTTTCGGGTAATGGTTGTCCTGCCACACCTTTCTTGATCGAAAGAGTGTATCGAGCAACTGACCCATCTGGTAATATTGCAGATTGCACACAACAGATTAAGGTAGTGGATGATGTGAATCCTACTCCCGTGTGCGTGGCTGGGCCAATCAATAAAGATTTGGATGCCAACTGTATGGCAGTCGTTACGGCTGCTGAAGTTGACGGAGGAAGTTCAGATAATTGTACCACTTTTTCTGATTTAACTGTTGAAATTAAAAGGGCTGGTGCTGCGGCTTCTACTTACGGTAATTCTATCACCTACACAGTAGCGGATCTGACGGATTGTCCTACTACACTTGCTGTGGATTTGAGAGTGACCGATGCGTGTGGTAATTCAATGGAAAATTTAGCTTGTGCCAACGTTGTGATTAGAGATGTTACTGCACCCACCTTAACTTGTCCTGCAAATGAAGTGATCTTAACTTCAAATAACGGGATGGGAGACTGTAATGCCTTAGCTACCATCACGCCTCCAACTCCGATGGACAATTGTGGTGTTAACTTGGCTTCTTACATGATTGACATCAAAAATCCTTCTGGTGTTTCTTTAGCTGGTTATCCTCAACTAGCAGTTGCCGGTGCGACTATCAATGAGACATTTGCCAAAATGCCTACGTGCACCGATGATACTTATACGGTAAGCTATACGGTTACGGATAATTGTGGTAATCCTGCTGATTGTTCTTACACCATTCGAGTGAGAGATGATGAAGCACCAATCATTGCTGGATGCCCTGATAATATTACAAAAAATACAGTTCCCGCAGATTGCTATGCTACCGCTACTTGGACACCACCAACTGCGACCGACAATTGTCATCCTCCCGGTGGAGCACTCACCGAGACGCTGTTGATTACTTACCCGGATGGCACTACTGCTTCCAGCATTGATATCATCGCTGGTCAAGCTACTGGTATTTTCCCTAAAGGAACAACTACTGTAAAATATACTTTTACGGATTGTCAAACACCAATGCCTAATAGTGCTGACTGTATTTTTACCATTACTGTAAATGATACAGAAGATCCCACGGCAATGTGTGTAGCTGACTTCACGACCAATCTAGGACCATTAAATCTCGGTGAAACTAAAGACTTTACTTTTGCTGATTTTGATGCTGGAAGTTTTGATAACTGTATGATTGTTAAAAAAGAAATTAGTGATGATGGAGCTACTTTCGGAGAGACATTGTCTTACGGATGTACCGATGCAGGTACAACTAAGACCATTACCCTGAAAGTTACCGATATGTCTGGAAATGAAGGAACTTGTACTTTGGATATGAAACTTCTAGGTGGAAATCTATCATTAGCAACTAACAGTATTAACGATGTAAGATGTAATGGTGCAAACGACGGAGCAATTTACACTACTGTTACAGGAGGATCTGGTCCTTATAACTACCAGTGGGATGGATTCCCTAGTACAGCTCCTTACGGTCAACCTCAAGATAATGCTGCAGATCAAACTGAACTATACGCTGGAACTTATGGTGTTACAGTAACTGACGCAAATGGTTGTACTGCAAGTGTGACAGGTATTACCATTACTGAACCTACCGCAGTTACTGTTTCTATTGGAAGTGTAATTAACGCTGATTGTGCTGGAAATGAAACTGGATCTGCTACCGCTAGCGCTTCGGGTGGAACTGGACCATATACTTACGCATGGAGTAATGGACAAGCTGGTGCTGCGGCTTCTAATCTTCACGCTGGCGGATACGTAGTGGTCGCTACCGATGCAAACGGATGTACAGGTACTGCTGCTACTTCCATTTCTGATCCTAATGGATTGCAAATAGCGATTTTACAAAATAATCAAGTCAGTTGTAATGGCGGTTCGGACGGAAGTGTGGAACTAGGCATATTAGCTATTCCAACTAGTGGAACGCCGCCATACACTTTGGATGAAATTTTTAAAGATGGTGCTTTTTTAAGTGCTCCTAATACACTTTTCCCATTAGGGAACGCACCATTAACTGTAAGCAATCTTGAGGCTGGTCAATACACTTTTATTGTTGAAGACACTAATGGTTGTAGAGTTGTGGGATCAACTACTGTTGATGAGCCTACGCTTCTCATCGCAGAAACAATTGATACTACCAACGCACTTTGCAACGGAAGCCTTGATGGAACTGCTACCGTAAACGCTACGGGTGGAACTACACCATATACTTACCTATGGTCTTCAGGATCAACCAACGCTACGGCTACTGGACTAGCCTTAGGTACTTACACGGCTACCGTGACGGATGCAGAAGGATGTACCGCTACCACTACGGCCAACGTAGGGCAGCCTACTCCACTATTAGCTTCAGTAGCTAGTACTATTAATGTATCCTGCAACGGAGGAAGCGACGGTAGTATCGAGTTAACAGTATCGGGTGGAACTGCACCTTACAGTTATCAATGGTCAGGAAACATTCCTGCTGACGATGTACAGGACGCTTTGAACATTCCCGCTGGTGCTTACAGTGTGGTCATCACCGACGCTAACGGCTGTACTTTTGCCATTAATGGTATCAACATTTCTGAGCCAGCATCCCTTACACTTGCTATTGGAAATATTACGAATGCGGACTGTATAGGAAATGAAACCGGTTCGGCTACCGCTACTGCTTCGGGTGGAACTGGCCCGTACACTTACGCTTGGAGCAATGGACAAAATACAGCTACTGCTACTGATCTACACGCTGGCGGCTACTTAGTCATTGCTACGGATGCTAACGGATGCACCGCTTCGGCTGCAACCACGATCACCGATCCTAGTGGTATATTTTTCACTACTAGCGGCCAGACCGATGTATCCTGTAACGGTGGAAATGATGGTTCAGCTACTTTCGTTCTCGGAGGAGGTACACCTGGTTATGTCCTCGTGAATGTACTCGGCCCCGGTGGAAGTACAGGTGGTGTTATTTTGGGTCAACCCATTTCTAACAATGCTACCATCAGCAACCTACCTACTGGACAATATACTTTCTTGATTGCGGATGCGAATTTCTGTTTTGCCACTACGGTAGTCGTCATCAAAGAGCCTACTGAATTGCTTGCCGAAATCATTCATCAAGAGGATGTGGTTTGCCCTGGTGATACGGATGGTGAAGCTACGGTAAACGCTACGGGCGGAACTACGCCATATACTTACCTATGGTCAGCTTCTGCGGGTAGCCAGACAACTAATATTGCTACTAACCTTCCAGCGGGAAGTCATTCCGTTACCGTTACGGATGCTAACGGATGCACCGACGTAGCTACGGTTACTATTTTACAAAATGATGATGTGGCGCCCGAATTTGTCACGACCATTCCAGGAGACGTAACGGTGGAGTGTGATGCTATTCCTGCTCCATTCGTATTGATTCCAGCTTGGCATACTACTGACAACTGTTCTGATCCTGCGGACATCATGGTTACTTTTACGGAGACTATTCAAGATCAGATTTGCCCCAATACTTTCACTATCAAGCGTAAGTGGGAAATCAAAGACGAAGCTGGAAATACAGCTTTTCACATCCAAAAAGTACGTGTACAGGATACTACTAAACCTACATTTACAGTTCCTGCCGACGTAACTATCGAGTGTGATGAAAGTACGATGCCTGCCAACACGGGTGATGTAACTGACCAGATGGATAATTGCTCCGCTGCTGCTGACGTAGTGGTTGCCTTTACCGATGTGATTGATTTGAGTGGATGCGGAAACTACACGGGTACGATCACTCGTACTTGGACAGCTACCGATGAATGCGGAAATGTAGAGACTAAAGTTCAGATCATCACCATTGTTGATACCACTGCGCCAGTTGCTGTTTGTCAAAATGTTACCATCCAATTGGATGCCAACGGACTGGCAAGTATCACCGCTGCGGACATCGAAAATGGAAGTACAGACAATTGCGCTACAACTGCTCAATTGACTTTTGCATTGGATAAAACGGACTTCACTTGCGCTGATTTAGGAGAAAATACGGTGACGCTTTCCGTTACTGATCCTTGCGGAAATACAGGTTCTTGTACGGCTATTGTTACGGTAGAGGACAACATCCTACCAGTCATCAACTGCCCACAAGATGTTGTCTTTTTCCTTGACCCTGGTGCGTGTGAGCAAGTATTTAGTTTCGACGTGACGGCTACGGACAATTGTGATGTGACCGTTGCTCAAACGGGTGGACAGTTCAGTTCAGGAGATGCTTTCCCAATCGGAGGGCCTTACATCCTAACTTACACCGCTACGGATGCAGCAGGCAATACCGCTACTTGTTCTTTCTCCGTAGAGGTAGTTGAGTTCCAATCTACTTCCAATGATTTGACTTGTAACAGTTTAGTGAACCTTTCTTTGGATGAAACTTGTACGGCCGTGGTGGATGCGGATATGATTTTGGAAGGTAACAACTACGGATGCTACGATGACTACATCATCGAGATTACAGATGTGAATGGTAATATCCTGCCTGGTAATTTATTGACATTGGCTAACGTTGGGCAAACCCTTTCAGTTTCTATCATTGATCCTAATACGGGTAACTCCTGCTGGGGAGAGTTATTAGTTGAGGATAAATTAATCCCCACTTTTGATTGTCCTGCCGATGTAGATGTTTTCTGCAATGATGAGACGGATCCACAATTTACTGGCGAGCCAGTACTGACTAGCTGTGAATCGAGTGTGGATATTTCGTTTGAAGATGTATTCACGGATTTCGAATGTGCGGGTGCACCTACTAATTCGGACGTACGTGCAACTATTGTTAGAACTTGGACAGTAAGCGATGATTCAGGCAATACTGACTCCTGTGTTCAAATCATCAATATCCTCAAGCCAATCATCGCTAACGTTACTTGGCCAACGGATAAGGATGAAATCAACGACAACGCTTTGGATTGCGGTGACGTTGCGGCTGATCCAGATTTGACGAATCCCGAGCATACGGGTTTCCCACAATTCAATAACAAGGACATTTTACCTGGCGGATTATGTGCCTTCTCCATTGGATTTGAAGATGAAATTCTTCATGTATGCGCCGGTGGTTCTAGCTACGAAATTTTGAGAACTTGGACAGTAAGAGATATGTGCCTACCATTGAGTGCCGGTACTAATCCTATCAAGCACATCCAATCTATCAAGGTACTAGACACTACTGGTCCTGACCTCGTTTGTCCTGCTCCGTTGACACTTTCTCCGGGAAATAACTCCTGTCAAGTGAATGTTACGTTGCCACCTGCTAACGTTTCTGATGATTGTTCAGGATTTGAAGTTGTTGTAGAGACACCCTTCGGAACAGTTCTCGAAAATGGTGGGCCCATTCCGGGATTATACGGATTAGGCGACCACACGGTGACTTACGTCGCTACCGATGCTTGCGGAAATATTTCTACTTGCGAATACACTTTCAGCGTAGTGGACTTGACCGCTCCAATTGCTATTTGTGATGAAAACACAGTAGCGGGTATTGGTTCTGATGGAGTAGCTATCATCGAAGCACTTACCTTCGACGACGGAAGCTACGACAACTGTGGTAACTTGACTTACGAAGTAAGAAAAATGACCGATGGTTGTGGACAGCCCGCTAACCTTGCTTTCGGACCTTTGGTTGCCTTCTGTTGCGAGGAGATTGGTTCTACCATCATGGTAGAATTAAGAGTAACGGATGACTTCGGCAATACCAACTCTTGCATGGTGGACGTAGAGGTACAAGATAAGCTAGACCCCATCATCATTTGTCCTTCTAATAAAACCATTAGCTGCGACGATGATGCTGATCCTGCTTTGACGGGAGAAGCGGTAGCTACCGATAACTGTGGAGTGGCTTCCATCACTTTCACCGATATTGCTAATACGGTTGATTGTGGATTTGGAACAATCACGAGAGTTTGGACTGCTACCGACAACGGTGGAAGAACTTCTTCTTGCATCCAGTTTATTTTTGTTGAAAATGCTGACGTGTTCAATATCACAGATACAGAGTGTCGTTCTTTCCCACTAGGTGCTAGTCATACTTTGAGTGACGACGTAGAGTGGCCATGTGATGTGGAGTTGACTACTTGCGGATTGGGACTATCTCCCGATGAGTTAATTACCAACGGAGTGGATCCACGAGATGCCCGTCCCGAAGTATTCGAAGGAGCATGCGATAACATTGCGATTACTTTCGACGATACGGTACTAGAGTTTGGCGCACAGGATGCGTGTTTGAAAATATTGAGAAAATGGATCATCATTGATTGGTGTCAAGCTACTGCCAACCAAGATCCTACGCAAGTAGGGCCAGGCGTATGGCACTACACACAGGTCATCAAGGTCATCAACTCCAACGATCCTGCGATCACCGTAGTTGACCTACCCGCAGTTATCGAAAACTTCGATCCAAATTGTGGCAATGCTTTCGCAGCGTTCGAAATTACGGCTGATGATGATTGTACGGCGCAGGCTGACTTGGATGTAACTTGGGAGTTCAGCACTGGAACTACTGGTACAGGATTCTCGGCTACTGGTTCATTTGCCAACGGAGCTTACTCCTTGACTTTCACCGTTGACGATCAATGTGGAAATACTTCCATCATTGAGCATGACTTTGAAGTGATTGATGCGAAACAACCTACACCCGTTTGTATCTTCGGTATTGCCTCGGTCATCATGCCTTCTTCTGGATCGGTAGTGATCTGGGCAAGTGACTTTGAGAGTGGTTCCTCTTACGATAATTGTACGCCTTACGAGCAATTGCAATTTACCTTCTCCCCTATCGTAGCGGGTCAACCGTTGGATGATAACATCACCATCAACTGTGCAGATATTCCTGCTTCTGGATTGTTCCCCATCACCCTCTACGTGACGGATGCTTCTGGAAACTTTGATTTCTGTTCTACTTTCATTGATGTACAAGATCCTAACGGTGCTTGCGGAACGGTTGCTTCCGTCATCAACGGTGCTATCGAGAATGAGAATCAGGAGATGATTGAAGAGGTTACAGTTAACTTAACGGACGCATCTGGCGCAGTAGCTGCTCCCGTAATGACGGGTAATGACGGTACTTTCCAATTCAACGGAATGACCTACGGAGACTACGACGTAACGCCCGAGAAAGACATCAACTACTTGAACGGTGTGACCACCTACGATTTAGTATTGATTTCTAAACACATCTTAGGGATTGACTTACTGGATTCTCCGTACAAAATCATTGCTGCGGATGCTAACAATAGCCAGACCATCACCACTTTGGATATTGTGAAATTGAGAGCATTGATTCTTTACATTGATTTAGAATTGACCAACAATAACTCTTGGAGATTTGTAGATCAAAACTACGTATTCCCGAATCCTCTGAACCCATGGACAGAGACATTCCCAGAGTACGCTGACCTTGATGGTATAAGCACAGCTCCAGTTAACTTCACCGCCGTTAAAGTGGGAGACGTTAACGGATCGGCTGCGCCCAATAGTTTGTTAGGTTCTACGACTCGTACCTTCGATGGGCAACTAGCACTACAAGCGAAAGCTACCGAAGTAGCAGCGGGAGAAACATTTACGGTTGACTTCCGAGCGAAAGATTTCAACAATATCGCAGGTTACCAATTCACTTTAGGATTTGATAACGCAACTGTTGATTTCGTAGATGTAATATCCAACTTAGCTGGATTAACTATCGAAAACTTCGGACTGACTCGACTAGAAGAAGGTGTCATCACCACTTCTTGGAATAGCGCAGCAGGCGTAAGTATGGACGACGATGCCGTACTCTTCTCCGTGACTTTCAAAGCGACTACCGCATTGAATACAAAAGATGTATTGACGATCAACTCTCGCTACACCGAAGCGGAAGCGTACAACACATCTGACTTATTCGACGTAGTGTTGGAGTTCAACGGAGCAGAAGTAGCTAGTGGATTTGAGTTGTACCAAAATACACCCAACCCATTCAAAGCAGAAACCACCATTGGTTTCAACGTGCCACAAGCAGGTACAGTAACTTTGACGATCATGGATGTATCTGGTAGAACTTTAAGCATGATGGAAATGGACGCTGCCAAAGGATACAACGCTGTCATCATTGACCGAGCAAGTCTTGAGGCAACGGGCGTACTTTACTACCAAGTAGAGACCGCTACCGAAACAGCGACGAAGAAGATGATTATCGTAGATTAATCTTCGATCCATCTTTTTTTTAAATCAAAATACCTTGGGTGCTGGACTCACGTCTGGCACCCTTTTTTTTGTTTTACGATTGTAGTGGTTATTTTAGTGCTGTTATTTCCACGCTTTGAGTATCCCGTGGATAATTTTCTTTATGTCTTAAAATTACTATGATGAAAAAAAAATATACCAAAAGAGAATTTTTACAACTCTTAGTTGCCGCTGGCTTCACCTTATATTTACCTGCTTGTGATTTCAAATCAAACAAGGATAATAATGGCAAGGACAATGATAATAACAATGATAATACATCCCCAAAAAATACACAGACCAAATCGTCTCATGAAGAAAATCCTGAGCCCGAAATACCCAAGGATACCCGTGATGCTTTGGAAAAGGCAATGGAATCCAACAACGTGATCTATCTCCAAAAACAAGATGAGGACTACGAAAAAAACAGATCCACCTATAATCTCCACATTCAAAAATATCCAGCGATTATTGCCCTTTGCAAAAATACCGAAGGCGTAGCGGAAGCCATTCGACTCGCCAAAGCAAAGGCGTGGAAAGTAGCTGTCAAAAGCGGAGGACACAGCTTCGAAGGATTTTCATCCATCAATGATGGTTTGCAAATCAACTTGACGCTGATGAATAAAATGAAGTGGGAAAGTGATGAAGTTATATCCATGCAGCCTGCCTGTTTGCTCAAAGATATTTACGACGAGATTTTACCAAAGCAAAGAATCCTCCCCTCCGGCTCGTGCGGCACAGTTGGAATTGCAGGGTTGACCCTCGGAGGTGGTTACGGATTTTTTTCTCGAAAACACGGTCTAACTTGTGATAATTTGGTAGCAGCGACCATGGTGGATGGGGAAGCCAATATTCACACTACCCGATCGGGAGACGAACTGATGTGGGCACTGCGCGGGGGAGGCAATGGTAACTTTGGCGTAGTGACAGAGCTCCAATTTCAAACCCATCCTGCCCCCGACGGATTTACCCGATACAGATTTAGAGCCTATAAACTGCATAAAGAGCGCGCAAAAAAATTATTTGAAAAATACTTTGAACTCAGCGCAAATCTATCGGAAACCTGTTTTGCCGCATTCGTTTTGAACCACCGAACGCTGACCATCTTGATTACCAATTATGGAAAAAAAGATAAAGCCTTAGATGACATGGTTGCCGAATTGGACAATTTGATGGACGACGCTTCCATCGGGAGTAAGCGAGAACTAGCCAAAGCCCTGCGCTCCTACTACGGCAGGCCCGAACCTTTATATTTTAAAAATGCGTCGGCCGGCTACTATGATGACTACCAAGCACTCCTTCCGAGTTTGGATGACATTTTGGATGTAGTATTAAACACCCGTAGATTAATTTTTCAAATAAATACCCTCGGCGGAAATATTGACCGACCAGATTTTGAACAACAATCTTGCTATCCGCACCGCGCGATTCCTTACTTATCGGAGCTACAAGCCTACTGGGAAAAGAAAATTGATCCTCAATATTTGTTCACCGCTTTTGAAAAAATTCAAAGTATCGTTTTCCAAAACGGCATCACTCGGCAGTACCGAAATTATCCCTATCTAGGTTTTAAAAATTGGGAAACGGCTTACTACGGTGAGGAGAACTACACGAAGCTACAAGCGATAAAATCAAAGTACGACCCACAGGATATTTTCTCCAACGAGCAGACGGTGAGGGGGAAGGAGGTGTAGGGGTT
>JBCCJE010000028.1:0-15258 GCA_039027925.1 Bacteroidota bacterium | reverse complement strand
TTCTTAACAAATCACCTGAATAAATCCTTACGGGGATTTGTTTGATAAAATACTTGACACATTATATATAGGTGTCTCATAAATTTTATCATTTTCATAAAACATCATACGAAAAAATAAAAAGTCTTGGACTTTACGGATTTCTGAATTATACAGTTTCGATTAATATTCTTTTTTGGAAAACTGTATTTTCGGCATCTTTAATTTGTCCATTCAACTAAAAGAGCAAACATAAAATACCATATTAAGCTAGTAAATAATTCTTTAGGGGTTATTTTGGAACAACTAAAACGACGTACATTGAAGTAGAAGATATTTCGATGTAACAAAGAGCAAACATTTTATTATAACCAAAATTAAAAAATGCCCCTGGTATGAAAAGACAGATACTATTAGCATTATTTTTTTCTTTCACTTATTTGGGTTTGAATGCTCAATGTAATATTCCATTTCCACCAGCCACTACTTGTGCGAGTGCTCCAATTATTTGTGAGCTAGACGGATACTGTACCACAACTACTCCAGGTGGTGGTGCCGACCAGCCTACCTCATTTTGTGGTTCGGTACAAAATAACCAATGGTTTGCGTTTGTGGCGGGTACACAAAGTATTACCTTAGATTTTATCGTAGGTAATTGTAATGGTACTCCCAACGGTGAAGGACTTCAGGCACATGTATATTCCGCTTGTGGTGTTCCTTGGCCTACGGCTTCCAATTGTTTATTCGAAATTGCACCCTTTACAACGGGTACGCTTAATATGAACAATCTGACGGTAGGGCAAACTTATTACTTGATGACTGATGGGTTTTCGGGTGATATTTGTGACTACACGATAGAGGTAGCAGCAGGATCCGCTACGCCTCCGGCACCAGACCCACCGGGCCCTATTGCGGGTGATTTGCAGTTTTGTGCAGGTGGTGAATTTACATATTCCATTGCGCCCGTATTTGGTGCGGGTTACTACGAATGGACATTGCCTTCAGGGGCAACCATCATCGGAGACGATGACGGCGAATCCATCACTATTGATTTTGGTAACTCAACGGGTGGACAAATTTGTGTTACTCCTCTAAACGATTGTAATCCTCCGGGTGCTCAGCAGTGTATCAACGTGACACTTGGACCACCCATCACTGCTCAAGATGGTGCCACCTTGTGTCCCGGTGAAACTTACACGGTAGGAATGACTACCTATTCAACTACTGGAACTTTCTTAAATACCGATAACACGACGGCTCAGGGATGTATCATCGAAACAACAGTTGACATCGTTGTTGGAACAGAGCCTACTACAAATTTAGCGGAGTTCATTTGCCAGAATGATCCTCCCATTATCGTAGGTTCTACGTCTTATAATGTTTCTGGAAATTATACGCAGGTTTTACAAACTTCTCTTGGCTGTGATAGTACGGTCAATTTAGACTTAACGGTAATGAATCCAATTGCGGGGGCATTTCAGCCACCTGCTATTGATTGTGGACCTAATGCGGTAGTAAATCTGGAGGCAGTAGTTTCTAATCCAGATCCTTCCATTTTATACAATTGGTCAGGACCGTGCGTGATTGTTAATATACCTGGGTCTCCTACGGCACAGGCTAGTTGTCCAGGGCTATATACCTTACAACTTGTCCAGACATTAGGTGGCGTTACTTGTTTCTCCGACGTATTCTCAGTTACAGTTGATGATAATACAACGCCTCCATTTGCCGACCCCGGTGCACCGCCAGTAATTGATTGTGATAATCCAACGGTGACACTTGGTGGACAAAACTCATCTACCAGCAGTACTTACGGATATTCTTGGGTAGGACCCAATGGATTTGTCTCTAGCGAACAATTCCCAACGGTCTCTGAGCAAGGCGAATATTGTTTCTTTATGATTGACCTAGCCACTTTGTGTGTGTCTCCTACTAATTGTATCACCGTGACGGGCGATGCTACCGTACCGACGGCAGTCGCTAGTGCTAGTAATGACTTGACCTGTGCAGTTACTTCTGCTACCTTACAGACAGCAGGTTCAACGCCGGGTTCTACTTTTTCGTGGACAGATGCCAATGGTAACCAATTGAATGGGGCTAATCCATCCGTGTCTGATCCAGGTACTTACACCTTGACGGTAACGGGAGCTAATGGATGTACTTCTACTAGTCAAACGAACGTCAATGCCGATACTACACCTCCTACCGCAGTCATTGACCCTCCCGCTACCATTGATTGTATCAATGGAACAGTTACGTTAAATGGAGCAAACTCCACGGGTGGTAATTTAGATTATACTTGGAGCGGCGGTGGAACACCTAACGGGGCTACTCTCAACGTGACGGCCGAGGGTACTTACACCTTAGTAGTAACCAATACAGCTAATGGGTGTACCGACGAAGCATCAGTTACCGTCAATAATAACACGGCAACTATAACTGGAGATGTAGATGTGCAGGGACAAATCACTTGTGTCAATGGAAATGTTACCCTGACCGCAACTAACGTAGCAGGAACGAATAATCCAACTTACCAATGGACGGATGCCAATGGTAATTCAGTAGGAACGGGCGTTAGCGTCAATGTCTCCTCGGCGGGTACTTACACTTTAATTATATCTGATAATTCTAATGGATGTGCTTCCCAAGCCATCACGGGAGAAGTAACTGAAGATGATGATGAGCCTACGGCAACCGCTTCCGTGAGTGGGACGATAGATTGTAATAACGCTTCTGTTGTTCTTAGCTCCGCAGGATCAACTACTGGAGGTAATATTACTACTGCGTGGACAGATAGCAACGGCAATCCAGTTGATCCCAATAATATTTCCACTACTGGTATTTATACCCTGACGGTTACTAATACTACTAATGGTTGTGATAATTTCGATCAGGTACAAGTCACGCAAAATACGGTTGATCCCGTAGCGGTCATTGATACCCCTCAACCTATAGATTGTAATAATCCTACGATTACGCTGAATGGAAGTAACTCGACGGGAGGTAACCTCAGTTACTCGTGGGCAGGAGGAGTTTCTGTTGATCCTACTTTGGAAGTGACAACGGCGGGTACTTACACTTTGACCGTAGTGAATCTTGATAATGGTTGTTCTGATGAAGCAGAGGTAGTGGTAGAGGATAACTCTACGACCGTTGTAGTAGAAGCTACAGCAGTAGGTGTACTCACTTGTACCAATGGTACTTCATCTTTGGAGGTAACCAATCTTACTGGCTCTAACGATCCTCAATATACTTGGACAAATAGCAATGGAGATATAGTAGGTACTACGCCAACTACCCCTGCCAATGCGGCTGGTGTTTACACCCTAGTTGTGGTGGATGGAACAACGGGATGTGAAAATTCAACTTCGGTAACTGTGCTTGAAGATATTGATCCTCCTTTGGTAGCGGTGGCGAATCCTGAAGAATTGACTTGTGTGGTTTCTACGGTTACAATTGACGGTAGTGGTTCAGCCTCTGGAAATAATATTACTTATCAATGGTTTGAAGGGGGTAATCCATTAACGGGTGAAGAATCTGAATTTTTGACTGTGACCACTCCAGGTAATTATACTCTAGTCGTAACTGACAACGATAACGGATGTACGGCTGAATCTTTAGTTGCCGATGTTGTTTTAAATGACGTAGCTCCCGTGGCCAATGCCGTAGCGGGTAATGGAGGTGTTATTTCTTGTACTGCCAGTTCATTAACCATAGATGGTACCGGGTCAACGGGTAATAATATTTCTTACGAATGGACAGATCAAAATGGTAATCAAATTGGAACTGATCCTACGGTGGATATTTCCTCGGCGGGAGATTATTTCTTAGTTGTTACCAACGGAAATAACGGATGTACCGCAGATCAATTAATTACCATTGATCCAGATGCGGATACTCCAGGTATTGGTGTTGATCCAGTTACTACTTTAGACTGCAATAATAGTGTTTCTATTTTGAGTGGTTCGGGTAGTCCTAGCTCGGGAGGAACGATAACGGTAACTTGGTCAGATGCCAATGGAGATATACTCTCCAATACTGAGACTTACGAGGCATCAACTCCTGGTAGCTATACCTTTACGGTAACGGATGACGGAAATGGTTGTACTACTTCTCAAACCATTGTGCTTAATGAAGATCTTGAAAATCCGATTTCAGATGCTGGTCCCAATCAAGTAATTGATTGTGATAATGCGATGGTTACTTTGAACGGTAGTAACTCTACTTCGGGGACTAATGTTCAGTACCAATGGTTTGATGAGGCAATGTCTCCCATACCCGGAGCTACCGCTCCAACTTACATGACCAACACGGCGGGGATATACAGCTTGCAAGTAACCTTTACTAATAGTGGATGTACAGCCCTTGACGTAGGAGTCGTTACGGAAAATACTCAAGGGCCAGTTATTGATGCTGCTGCTCTGAATAATATTGATTGTAATAACGATGAGGCTACGATGGAGGTAACTGTTACTTCTTCTTTTAGCAACAATCTGACTTACCAATGGTCGTCAACAGCGAGTGGTGGTATCCTAGGCACTGATCCTTCTGCGGTAACTTCTAATGAAGGGGCATATGAAGTTTTAGTGACCGATCTTGATAATGGCTGCACCGCCGTATTTGCAGTAACGGTACAAAATACCATCGCTGATCCAATGGTAGATGCAATTGCTTCCGACAACGGCGAATTGAATTGTAACGTTACCCAACTGTCCATTGATGGTTCTAACTCAGCTACGGGTACAAATATCTCTTACCAGTGGCAATTAGGTGGAACGGACATCATGGGGGCTACCGATGCTATCATTGATGTTTCTGACTTTGGAACCTACACCTTAGTAGTGAGTGATAGTGACAATGGATGTACCAGTACGATTGATGTCCCCATTACGGAGGATATTACAGCTCCAGATGTAGCGGCTACTTCTAGTACTCCGATTCTGACTTGTACTGATCCCGTTGCCACTTTAGATGGTGCTGGATCGAGTATTGGAGCTAGTTTTTCCTACGCATGGTTGAATTCGAACGGAGACACCGTTACTACAGATATTTCTGATAACATTGATATTGCGGGTACTTATACCCTAATCGTTACTAATAATGACAATGGATGTACAGCGGAGAGTGCGCAGGTAGTTATTGATCAATCTTCCGATGTTCCCGTAGCAGTCATTGATAATGTGGTAGATCTGACTTGTGATACACAAGAGTTACAATTGAACGGTGCTAACTCTACGGCGGGAGGTACGATAGAGTATCAATGGACAGATGCTCAGGGGATGGATTTAGGAGCTACTGAATCCATTATGATTACTGAGCCGGGACAATACAACTTAGAAATCACAGACTTGAATAATGGTTGTATTGCCAACTCATTCATCGTGGTTGAGCAAAATATTGAGGCACCAGCAGTAGATGCAGGGCAGGATGTAGTGATTGATTGTAACCAATCTACGACTACGTTGGATGGCTCTGCGTCCGCACTCGATCCTAACATTACTTACACTTTCCAATGGTCATTAGGTGCCGATGTGGTTGGTAATGATTTGACTATTCCAGATGTGGGTGATGCCGGTACTTATGAATTATTAATTACTAACACTGTAAATGGTTGTACCTCCACCTCGCAAGTGACGATTGACGAGAACTTTGAAGAGCCAGTTGCGGATGCTGGAAATGCAGCTACAATTACTTGTGGTCAACCTATGGTGACTTTGGATGGTAGTGCTTCTTCTGCGAATGGTAACTTTACCTACACGTGGTTAGATCAAAATGGAGATACTGCTTCCACTACGATTACCGAGGAAATCAACACGCCGGGTATTTATACCTTAGTGGTGACCAATGAGGATAATGGATGTACTACGGCTTCCACGCCCGTTGAGATTGCAATTGATGTGGACTTGCCAGCATTATCTCTAGCACCAGCCCCAACGATTACTTGTTTTAATAACCAAGAGGTAACACTTGACGGTAGTGCTTCTGCCACGGGTGCGGATATCGAGTACGCATGGATTGATCCCAATGGCGATGTACAAAGTACGAGTGCTTTTTACGTGACTGATATGCCGGGTGAATGGATTTTCCAAGTAGCCAACACTACTACGGGATGTGTAGCGCAAGAAACACTTACGGTAGATACCGACTTGGATGCTCCCTTAGCGGATGCAGGAACAGGTGGTACGCTCATCTGCGGACAAGCTAGTTTTACATTGGATGGAGGTGCTTCCAGTACGGGGGCTAATTTCTCCTACCAGTGGCTAGATCAAAATAATAATATTGTAGGAACTGACATTACGTTTGATGCAGGCTCTGCGGGACTTTTCGTTTTGGCCGTCACTAATAATGATAATGGATGTTCTACAGTTTCTGCCCCTGTTCAAGTAGATCAAGATGCTAATATACCTACCATTGATATTGCTCCTTTGATTGATCTTACTTGCGCAGTCGGAAATATCACGGTAGATGGTAGTGCTTCTGCCTCTAATGTTGGTAGCACCCTGACGTACGAATGGACGGATGCGAACGGAATGCCTCTAGGAGGTACACCGACTATTGACGTTACCACGCCGGGGCCAGTTACCTTGACCATTATTGATGATAGTAATAATTGCTCGGCAACGCAAACTGTCACCGTAGTTGAAAATGTCCAAGAGCCACTAGCCAACGCTGGTGTAGGAGCAACCCTACTTTGTGGACAAACGGAAGTATTGCTAGACGGGGGTGGATCAGCAAGTGGTGCGGAGATCAGCTACGAATGGATTGATCCCAACGGAAACCCAATCACGGGTGTTGATTCTGTCCTACTCAATGCGAGCACTCCGGGAACTTATACTTTAGTAGTGACGGATAATATTAATGGATGTATCGCTGCTTCACAAGTAGTCGTTGATCAAGATGTTAACCTACCTACTGCTACCGTTGATTTCTCTGGTATCTTAACTTGTGATGTTGATGAAATTACCGTTGACGGAAGTACCTCCAGTAGTGCTGGCGGTGGTATTTTAGAATATCAATGGTCAACTGGAACTAACAACCCCGAGGCTACTTTCGAAACGCCCGGTTCTTATTCCTTGACGGTAATTGATCCTACTAATAACTGTGAATCAACCATTGATTTCTTGATAGAGCAAGATATTACCGAACCTACTCCAGAGATTTCGATTATCAATGCTACTACTATTTCGTGTGCGCAGCAAAGCCTAGTGTTCAACGGTTCCAACTCCACGCCTTCTTCTGGTACAGCACTCAGCTATGAATGGTTCTTAGGAACAAACCCGTTGAGTACTCTAGACGAGGTGGAAATTGACGAAGCGGGTGCGTTGAGCCTTGTAGTAACCAATGTTGCCAATGGATGTAGCGCAACTACTTCGGTTGACATTGATGCCGATGAAACTTTACCGATGGTAAACATTGCTAACCCCGAAACGATTACCTGTTTGATAAATGAAATTGAACTGGACGGAACGGGATCTTCAGTTGGGGCTAACTTTGAATACAGTTGGACTGGCCCAGCAGGTATTGGTGGACCAACTAGCTTGAATCCAACAATCAGCAATCCGGGTCAATATACCTTACTGGTCACAAATACCGATAATGGATGTGAAAATTCAGCAACGGTAATTGTCAATGCAAGCATTGATCTGCCTATCGTGAGTGCTTCTGCTACCGATCAGTTTGATTGTATCACTACCGAAGTCACCTTAACGGGGGATGGTTCCTCTACAGGATCAGAGTTCGCCTACGAATGGACGACTTCCAACGGAACTTTCGTAAGTGGTTCTAATAGCTTTTCACCTACTATTTCTGCTCCCGGAAATTACACGTTGATTGTTACGAACACTTCCAATGGATGTACCAACGCAACGAACTTAACGGTAACTGAAAATCTCGATGTACCATTTATTACTGATTTCCAAGTAACAGAACCCAACTGCTTCGGGGAAAATAATGCGAGTATCCTAGTGGACGGAGTAGCTGGTGGTCAGCTACCTTACCTCTATTCGATCAATGGAAGTGCATTTGCGCCCATCAATCAGTTTAGTTTCTTGACCTCTGGTGAATACAATATCATGGTACAGGATGCCAACGGATGTGAGGATGAAGTAGAAGTTATCGTGAATGATCCACAGCCATTGCTCGTAGAATTAGGTAACGACATTACTATCGGATTAGGAGATACTATTGATCTACAGCCCCAAATCGTGGGATCGTACGATACTTTATTCTGGACCAACTGTATCGAGGAAGAATGTCTGAACGAATCCCTCGAAATAGGCCCAGTCAACACTAGCCAATATTCTCTTACTGTGATTGATGGAAATGGATGTGTGACTACGGATGAGATTACTGTATTCGTAGAGAAAGGAAGAGAGGTATTTATTCCTAATGCGTTCTCACCCAATGGTGATGGAGACAATGATAGATTCTGGATATTCGCTGGCCAGGAAGCGGTACGAGTTTCTGAGTTTAGAGTATTCAACCGATGGGGAGAGCAAGTCTATGAAGCCTTGAATTTTGATCCTAAATTACAAACTGAATTCAATGGATGGGATGGAAGGATGCGCAGCCAAGAGTTGAATCCCGGCGTATTTGTTTACTACGCTAAGATTGAGTTCCTCGACGGACGAGTAGAAGTCTTCAAAGGAGATGTAGCACTCAGGAAATAAAAATTGCTGAAAGGTGATATAAAAAAGGCAGCTTGAAATACTCATTCAAGCTGCCTTTTCCTTTTTTCCAAATTACCTTTAAAAGTATGTCTAATACGGAGTTGATTAGGTTATTTCGTACAACTGAGGATGAAAAGATTTTAATCCACAAAATGACAATACAAAATAGATAGATCAATTCCGTATAAGATTTTAACAAACTGAAAATCAGTCCCGAGTACTCGGGATGGTTTTGACGATGAATTCACAAACGATTATATCGAGATACATGAGTGCGTGAATTTGAAGTCAAGTTTCCCGAAAACTCGGGATTGGTTTTCAGGAAGTTAAAATTTAGACATACTCTAAAAAGCATTATCAATTAAATGATTGAGCAGATCATCTTCGTCCTCATCGGTTACGTAAAAACGCATCACATCCTCAAACGAAGCATACACTACGCAGATAGCTACGGGCATGGTGTACAGCATACCGATGCCCAAAAATAATGCGCCCAATACTGCCAAAATTCCAGCAAGCAGGAAAAACCCAGCGTACATCCACCAGCGTTGGGCAATGATTTTTCGGCTAGCTTCCAAGGCTTCCCACGCAGACAGTTGGTAAAATACAATGAAAAGGGAAGCGTACATCCAGCAAACGGATAAGTAAATAATCGGAATAAAAAGAGCCAAGTACCACCATGAAAAATTTGGAAAATCAGTTATCGTACCCGGGGCAATCTGCCACTCCGATAGCCACTCCTGATATACTCCGAGGTCTCCTGACAGCCAAAGCGGTGCCATGATAATCTGAAAGGCGATGTACTGAATCAACGCCGCTAGTGCTAGTTCTTTCAAGTAGTTGAAACCATTCCAAAAATTATCAAAACTATACGCTTCCCTTTTACTTATTTTTTTAGCTAAAATACTAATCCCGATGATGAGTACTGGGTTGACAACAATCTGGTTGATGTACTCTCCCACAAAGGGGATAACGCCCACCAAGCTAGATATCAAAACGTAGATCAAAGTGTAAAAAATAAATCCCATTAAGAATTGATTACAAATCTCAAAACCTCTTCCGAAGTATTTTGAGGTACTGAAATGGTAATCATCTGGCGTTTGTTCAATCAGATCAATGATGTCTTTTCTCGGTGCTTCCATGTTCTATTTTGCTATATTTTTTAAAGAAAATTAAAATTAAACTTTTGGAGAGAAAAAAGAGACCGTTTTTTCATTTTCTGCCCTGACCAGCATTTAGATTCTAGCACTTTGGAGGTCTGTAAGACCGATTTCGTTTGTAGAAAAATAGGATTTTAGATCAGTAAAAGGTACGTAGTACCGACCCCGTTCTGCAAAATTGAACTCATGACTAACGAAGAAATATCCGAACCCAAAAATTTTGTACACCTCTTATAATCATTAAGAAAACTTCCCAAAATAAATCTACTTTTCCCATTTTGGGAAATTTTACAGTACCGTTTAATGTTTAATTATTTGATAATCAGGTATTTAAAAAATTGGCATTAAGTTTATTTTAGATATGAAAAATAAAGCACTTCGTCTTTATTTTTAAAAATTTGATAGAGAGAGTTTACTCAGGGCAGTTAAAATGAAAAAATTAGCTGTCCTACTTTTTATCACTTCTTCCGACCTTATCCAACCATTTGAAGAAAAAAATAATCTCCTTCACAACCAACACACGTCCCTAATTTTTACGTGAAGAGATTTTTCGTTTTTGAGATTTTTTTAAATAATTGCTAACATTTATCAACGCCTATCCAATAAGGTGTTCATTCAGGTTAAGTTTTTTTTTGAATACTAACACACACACGGTACGAGTAAAACAACTTGCTAGTTGGTAATAAAAAATAAATCTCCCAAAAGAGTTACATCCATCAGTTGGAATGTAGCTCTTTTTTTTGGTGATAGGTCAAACCAGCCGGATTGCTTAATTTCATCTGAAAAAATTACTACATTTATTTCTGATTTATCTAAGTAGTCATTCAAGTTAATAGTGACGGGTTGAATTTGGATGAATTTTGAAACTAGACAAGGCAAAAAACACAGTCGATGCCTTAGCATCGGCGAGTATTTTTAACGAAGTATAGTTTCAAAAGTCGCCAAATTACCCGGCAGTATTATCTGGAAAGACTACTAAGCACCAAATTTTTAAATCGAATGAAATACTTAACCCATTGCTTCATTCTGCTAGTTTTTGCCATCGGGCTAGTTCGATGTGACTACGAGCGAATCGAACTGACAACGGACGATTGTCCCGACCCCACCAATCCAACTTGCCCTTGCCCCAATCCTTCGAACCCCACCTGTCCCATCACTTTCAATACGCTGATAGCGCAGTCTTCGCTGGGATGTGCCGGAGACTTTCGGGCATTCGATGTCGTGGAAGTCGGAGGTGCTGGATTTTTTATCGTTGGCCAATGCAACGGGGAGGCGTTGATCTTGCAGGTGGACGAGGAAGGTACTGGTTCCATTTGTAATTCAACCCAAGAACTAGGTACTGTCTTGAGTTTTTTTACGGCTATTAATACAACCAATGCCAACCGACTGGTGGCTACCGGATATACCTTGGATGTAGGTGGCAATACAGATGCCTTTAATTTTTTGATAAACGAGAGCGATTGTCTGGGCGGAGATGCTTCTGGTCTTACTGGTGGTTTTTTCCAGCAGTGGGATCAAGGCAATGCTATCCTGTCCGATGTTAATAACATTGTGATAGCAGGAAAGTGGGGTGGTCATCCTAGTATTTTAAAATTGACCGATCAGATGAATATGACGGCTAATGATATAGTACAGGAATTTACGCTGGATTCTACGCTCTTTGAAAATGCCAAAGGCGTTACGTTAGCTTCCGTCAATAATTTTCCTCCTCCCGGACACGAGATTTTGAGTATGGTACAAACGAGCGACGGAGGATTTTTGGCAACTGGATTTGTGGATGCGTCGAGCGGAGGGGCATTTGTCAGAAAGGCTTTTGTAGTCAAAACAAAAAACGACCTAGAGTTACCCAACTCCGTTACTCTGGAAATGCTGGATAATTTTTTACCCTACGAAAATACGACGGGGTACGACGTACTCGAAATCAACAATGGACAAAATTTTTTGGTAGTAGGGCTAGGGCACGACGGCGGCATTCCCCAAAATTTAGCTAATGCCCAATTCCCCGATGATTATCCTCGTGCTAGTTTTGAGGGATTCGTTGCTTTGTTGGGTAATGATCTCACCCTGCTTTCGCACATCAACTGGACGAATAATGCCGACGAAGATTTCTTATTCACGGCAGCCAATACGGGCAGCGGTAGTTTTCTGGTGAGTGGCGTGAATACTGTAAGTAGCACTACTCAAAGTATTGTCGTTAAGGAATTTACTGCTTCCGGATCGTCCATTCAGGAGGCTGATAACATTAGTATTACGTATTCGGAAAGTGGGAAAAAAATGGATGTTACTAAGATCATCAAGACCAATGACGGTGGCTACTTTGTGCTATCCAATCAGCGGGGTGACGGTATTCGAATCATCAAAACGGATGACCAAGGTCGGTTTTAAATCCTAAAAAAAATCAAAATGAAAAATTTAAAATTCATCTTACTTATTTGGTTATTTCCCACCTTCCTCTTGGCGCAGGATAATTTTACTGTTAGTAATATTGAGTGGAAGTTGACCAGCTTGAAAATGGTCATCACCTACGATTTACTTTCTCCCGATGGCAATACGAAGCGGACTTACGATGTGAAAATGTTGATTCAGACCGATGGGAAAACCATCCAACCCAATAAAGGCATAACTGGTATCAACACGCAGCAGGTAGGTAATGGGAAAAAAATCGAATGGTATTTTACCAGAAGCGGATATACCGAGGACGAACTGAACAAGGATGATTTGGTAGTGGTTGTGGAAGCATCTCGCCCTGATCCTCCGATTCAGCAAGTGAAAGTCCCAACCAAAGAGCCTACCCCTCAACCTGAAAACGCAATGGTATCCAAACCTACTACCGCCATCAAGCCGCTCCGTAAACCATCTCTAATTTTGCCCGTAGCGACTACGGCGGTCGGTGTAGGGTTAGGAATAGCTGGACTAATCACGGAAGCAGAAGCAAAAGACCTCTACAAAATCTATGAGGCCAACACCGTGGAATCCGATCAGCGAGAAGCGGAATATCAAGCCGCTAATGACAAACATCTGACGGCGCAGTACCTCGGTATCGGAGGCGGTGTCCTGATCGGTACGGGTGCCTACTTGCTGTACCGAACCTTGAAAAAAAGAAATGATCCTAAGTACTCCGTCGTGCCGGCGTTGGAAAATACTCCGCTGTTGGGGAGTTACGGAGGCATTACTTTTCAGTATAATTTTTAAAAAAAGAATCACTAAAATATTTGTTTTATGAGCCGAATTGCAACCCTTTTCTTTTTCACTTTGACTTCCTTCTTTTTGAGTGCGCAATCGTCCATGCCCGTTTTGAATAGTTGGTTGGATGATGAACATTTTATCCTGCAAAAACGAAATGGCAATGAAAGTAACTACGTGAAGGTCAGTGCCAAAACCCAAAAAGAGGTAGCCTACGAGCTAGAAGTGCCAGCTACTTTTACCAGCCTGATGCCCGAGGGCTATTCTGCATCTCGTAGGTATAGCCACATTTCGGCGGACGAAAAGTCTATCGTATTTCCACAAAATAACGATCTCTATTTTTTCTCAAAAGTGGATCAAAAAATTAGACAACTGACCTCCAATCAAGCGGAAGAAAAGAATCCTAGATTTTCTCCCGATGGGAAAAAAGTAGCTTTTACCAGAGACCGTAATTTGTTTGTTATAGAATTGGATTCGGGGTTGGAAAAACAGTTGACAACCGACGGGGGAGGCCTGATTTACAATGGTTGGGCATCGTGGGTGTACTACGAAGAAATCCTAGGAAGAGGCTCCAATTACCGAGCGTTTTACTGGTCGCCTGATAGTGAGAAGATTGCCTTTCTGAGATTCGACGATGCTACTGTACCTAATTTTCCCTTCTATCACCACGAGGGAGATGATTCCACGCACGGTTATCTGGAAATGACCAGCTACCCAAAATCAGGTGATCCCAATCCGCTGGTAGAATTGAAGTTTTTTGATTTAAAAAACAATAAACTTACAACTGTTGAAAAAAACGGTGATCTCGAATATTTGGCAATGGTAAATTGGTCGGCGAATAGCGATTTTTTATTTTTCCAACAACTCAATCGCGATCAAAATGACCTGCGAATATATAAGGCTAATTTGGCTACGGGGAAAAGTACGCAAGTATATCAAGAGCAACAAAAGACGTGGGTGGATTGGATGAGTGATATTTACTTTTTGAAAAAAAGTAATGGATTTATTCTTCGAAGCAACAAGGAAGATTGGTTCAATTTGTACCACTATAATTTTGACGGAAAACTAGTCCACCAAATCACCAAGCATGACTTTCGGGTATTTAGAATTTTAGAAGTAGATGAGCATGCCGAAAAATTATACTATTCTGCATCTGGTAAAAACCCGACCGAGTCCCACCTTTTTGTAGTTAATCTTAATGGAAAAAATCAAAAGCAACTGACTACGGCTTCGGGTACACACCGAGTGACGCTGTCCCCAAGCAACGAGTTTTTCGTTGATCGTTTTTCTAGTTACAACAACCCTGGAGAGTTACTCCTGCTTAATACCCAAGGAAAAAAACTGAAAACACTAGGGAAATCTACCCGTGATCCCAACAAAGAAAAAGGCTTTACTGTGGAGTTTTTTACCATTCCTTCTACGGACGGATTTGACTTGCCTGCCTACTGGGTATTGCCGCCCAATTTTGATAAAACGAAAAAGTACCCCGTCATTTTTTCTATCTACGGCGGTCCCGACGCGGGGTCAGTTTGGAATAGTTATCGAAACCATACTTGGAATCCCATTTTCGAGGAAGGTGTCATTAAGTTTGTAGTAGATCATCGAGCATCGGGTAAGTTTGGAAAAAAAGGACTCAACTACATGCACCGTAGCCTAGGCAAATGGGAAATGCACGACTACATCGAATCCGTAAAATGGTTGAGAAAACAACCCTTCATTGACGACAGCCGCATCGGAATCACAGGAGGAAGCTACGGTGGCTACATGTCGGCGATGGCACTCACCTACGCTGCGGATTATTTCACCCACGGCATAGCTGCGCTTTCGGTTACGGATTGGAGACTCTACGATAATGTCTATACCGAACGCTACATGGACGAACCCAAAGATAATCCAGAGGGCTATCAATTTGGTGCAGTGATGACGCACGCTGATAAATTGAAAGGAAGGCTACTGATCGTCCACGGTGCTATTGATGATAATGTCCACCTGCAAAACTCCATGCAGCTAATCAGTAAACTGCAAGACCTCGGAAAAGATTTTGAAATGATGATCTACCCCGGCAATCGTCACGGTATTCGGGGGGCGAAGGGAAGACACAACCAAATGTTGGGACTAAAGTTTTGGCGAGAAAGTTTTTTTGGAAGTGAGGAGAAGGTTACTAGGCCTTAGGCAATAGGAAAGAATAAATCATCCAATTTGGCTGCTTCTTTTTTCTTCATAAAAAAATCTAGGCGTAGAAGGACTATGCTACGATTTTTTTATAT
>JBCCJE010000027.1:0-15399 GCA_039027925.1 Bacteroidota bacterium | reverse complement strand
TACGGGTTGGTCAAATTTTAATAGCACTTTCTCTGCCTGTTGGTGGGTTTCGAAGACGTGCATCTCCGCACCAGTCACAGCGTAGGAAGTTTGGTTTTCGACTAAGGTCTCTAATCGTCGATTTTTAAGGATGGATTGAGTCAATGGCATCGGATAAGGGCTTAGTGATTTTTTAAATATAGTTTTGTTAACGGAAAAATTCAGAAACTGCCTTTGCCTGTATCGGGAGGAGAAGCGTCCTGCAAACTAACAAATCATGTACAAAAATTTAATAGCAAACCCTTCGTAGCATGTCTAGCCAGTTGATGATCTTGAAAATATTAATTTTTAATGCAGGGCTAGGCATATCTCCATCACCCTCGGAACCTTAAAATTTTAATCGTTGCAAAATTAATTCTGTAATTTTTAAATCTTATCTATTATATTTGTTTCAAAGGAAACAAAAATGCAACGACAAATCAACCAACAGTCTGACCAAGAATTATGGGAATCGCTTCGAGGTGGCAGTAAGGTCGCATTTTCTATCTTGTACAAACGCCACATTTTCGCCCTTTTTACCTTCGGCTTAAAGTTCAATGCAGATAAGGCTGTTCTTGAAGATACCTTGCAAGAGCTATTTTACGAATACTGGACGAAGCGGGTTGACTTACCTTCGGTTGCCAATGTGAAAGTTTATTTTCTTAGTTCCCTGCGCTACAAATTGATTCGAAAACAGCGCGACCTCAAAAAAAGCAAGCTCATCAGCCTAGAGGATTTACTCAAAGACATTCCTGAATTCCCGATGATGGATTCGGAGTTTTCTACCCAACGAAAACTTATCCTCAAAGAAAAAATCAACCAACTACCCACTCGCCAAAGAGAGATCATCCATCTCCGCTACTACCACAATTTGAGCAATGAGGATATTGCCAAAATCCTCGAAATGAATTACCAATCTGTTGCTAACCTGCTGCACCGTGCACTCAAAAATTTGAAAAGTAAAGTCCTCTCTAATTGATTTTGTTGGTCATTTGCTGTTCAAAAAAGATCATCAAAAAGATCAATTCCCACCCCTCATTTTTTTCCTAAAAAAAAATTATAATAAGTGAGTATAAATCCACCTAGGTGGTCACTTATAAGTAAAACATTACTCCTTAACAAGAACTACGAAGTCCTACCTCTCGGAACAATCCCTTACACTATGAAGCAGGATTGTTCGGTATGGCTTCACTACAAAAAACAAAGTAATGATGGAAGCAAGGGTTTTCATTATTGCTAAAGGTTCGATAACCTTCGAAAGATATGGCGAAATACGAACATTTTGATCTTGAAGATTTTGCGGCTGATGACTACTTCATCAATTGGTGTATCCATCCCGACGAAGCGTCTGATCAATTTTGGGCAGCGTGGATGCAAAATCATCCCGATCAAAAATATAAAATCTTGGAAGCCAAGCAGTTAGTCCTAGATATTCATGCTTTCGAAAAAGAGAGTTATCAACTGTTGGATGAAAATAAAATCTGGAATCGAATTGAAAATCAAATAACCACAACTGAACCCAAACGAAAAAACAAAACACTTCAGACTTTTTGGATAGTCAGTAGCATCGCCGCCGTTTTTCTCTTGGCAGTCGTATTTTTTTTAATGTCAAAAAATGAAAAAACAACTACGGATATAGTAGCGAAAGTAGCTTGGACAAAATTCGATAACACCACGGGCATCACCCAAACCATCACCTTGCCAGATGGTAGCACCGTCGAACTCGAACCATTTAGCTATCTGAAATATCCAAAAACATTTGTGGGCACACAGCGAAAAGTGATGCTGCGAGGAGAGGCTTTTTTTAATATCCAAAGGGATACGACTGCGCCTTTTATGGTATATGCCAATGAAACCATCACCAAAGTACTCGGCACTAGCTTTCGGGTGATTGCTTTTGAAGGCAACCAAAAAGTGGAGGTCGAAGTCACTTCGGGGCGAGTAGCGGTTTATGCCAACGTGGGGTCGGACAAGCAACTAGACAAAGCCAAGAAAATGATTATTCAGGCAGATGAACCCGTCGTGATGCCCCTGCCGAATAAAAAATTGGAGGTCACACCCAATCAGAAAGTAGTTTTTGACAAAGAGGCAGAAGCCATGACCAAGGCGATCTCGGCGGCACCAGTAGTCATCGCCAAAAAGGAAAATATTCCGCAGTTGGTTTTTGATAATGAATCCATCGTGAAGGTTTTTGAGTCTTTGGAAATTGCTTACGGAATCCAAATCGATTTTGATCAGCGTACCTTGGAAAATTGTACGATCACTACCGAGTTGGACGACGAGCCATTGTTCCAAAAATTGAGCATTATTTGCCTAGCACTCAACTTGGATTTTACGAGAGCCAATGGAAAAATATTTATAAAAGGGGAAGGCTGCTAACGGGCTTGTCCAACACTTAGGCAATAGGAAAGAATAAATCATCCAATTTGGCTGCTTCTTTTTTCTTTTTTCTTCATAAAAAAATCTAGGCGTAGAAGGACTATGCTACGATTTTTTCATATTGAAAAAAGGAAAAATAATCGACCCAAATTGAACAATTTATTTTTTTCCTATTGCCTTACAAAAGGAAAGTACCGATTTCCGAGAATCGGAATTGGTCATATATACTGAAATAAAACTTTGCGAAACGAAAAAGAACCATCTAAATTAACGGCCCTGCCAGAGAAGTCTTTTTTGTTTTTTGTGAAGTATTCATTAACGCAAAAAACAAAATTATGCAAAAAAAACGAAAGCCACTTCACTTAATCCTCCGTGTAATGAAGTTCACCGCTATTCAACTTTTCGTAGCTATTTTAACCCTCACTTGCTTGCAGGCAAAAGATTCTAACGCCCAAGAAATTTTGGATAAAAAGATTTCTCTGGAAGCCAATGATCTTACGCTGGCCAAGGTTTTGGACAAAATCGAAAAGCAGGTAGAAGTAAAATTTACCTACAGCCAAGAAAAAATTTCTACTAAAGAACGTGTCACCTTTGAGTTCAAAGAGGCAACTATGAAAATGGTACTGGACGAAATTTTCACGCCCTTTGCCATTGATTACAAAGTATTTAATGATCGAACGATTGTTTTAACAAAATTAAAAATGACTACCTCCGAACTACCGCCCATCACGGGTAAAGTGACGGACGAGAATGACGAACCCTTGATTGGAGCCACGGTCACCGTCAAGGGTACTGGAGACGGAACGGTAACGGACGAAAACGGTAGATTCCAATTGGATGCGCCCTCGGGCAGTACCCTCGTATTTTCTTATACTGGGTTTGCCCCCAAAGAAGTTGTCGTGGGCGTTTCTACGGTCATCAATGTCAAACTTCAATCGGGAAGAGAACTCGACGAGGTGGTCGTAGTAGGGTACGGCGTACAAAGAAGAAGCGACGTGACGGGATCTATTGCTTCCCTCTCTACCGAGGATTTTGAGGCGCAACCCGTACAATTTACCCGACAAGCCTTGCAGGGAAGAACAGCGGGTGTACAGGTGAGCAACACGAGTGGTGCTCCCGGAAATACTGGAGTCATCAAAATCCGTGGGGTCAATTCCATCACTAACTCTGGTGCTCCGTTGGTCGTCATTGATGGGGTCATTGGAGCCTCCCTTCCTTCCATTCACCCATCGGATATTGAATCCATCGAAGTATTGAAAGATGCCTCCGCTACTGCCCTTTACGGATCGAGAGGTGCCAACGGGGTTATCCTCGTGACCACCAAAAGAGCATCGGGCAAAACGGTAGTAACGGCTTCTGCTAACTTTAGTTTTCAGGCATTGCCCAAGACTATTGATCTTTTGGACGGCGCACAGTTTGCTCAGGCAATTAATACTTCCAGAGGACAGGAACTTTTTTCCCAGCAAGAAATCGAAGAGTTGCAAGCCAACGGCGGGACCGACTGGCAAGACGAAATATTTAGAAGTGGAGCAGATGCCATGATTCAGAATTACCACGTTGCTGCATCCGGTAAGGAAGGAAAAATTGGATACTACCTCGCTGGAAATATCATTGACAACGAGGGCATCCTGCTCAACTCCAGATACGAAAGAAAATCATTGAGAGCAAATATTACTGCGGATGTTAGTGATAAACTTTCTATCGGGACTATTTTCCAGTACTCTGATGAGTTGGCTCGGAATGCTTTCACGGGGAGTAGCCCGTTGTTTAGCCCCGTTGCTGCCTCTTTATTTTTCTCGCCCGCTTCTCCAATTTTTGACGAAAACGGAGAAATCATCAAAACCACACCTTTTAGTTTGGCGACTAATCCCCTTGGTCAGGCAGAAGGAAGAATACAGGACATCTTTACTGATAATACCACGATCAATTTTAACTTGAATTACGAAATCGTAAATGGGCTAACTTATACTTTCCGTTTTGCGAACTCTTCCGTTAAAACGACAACTGGTAATTTCTCCGATGACAACGTGAGTAATGTGCCCGCCTCTGCTTCTGTTTTCAATAATAAATTTAGCAGATTTCAACATACTCATATCTTGGGTTGGGACAAAGACCTGAGTGAGGATCACCGAATTTCTGTGAAAGGAATTTTTGAAGAAACTGCGGACGAAAACTTTGGATCAACGGCAAGTGCCGCCGAGCTTACTAACCTGACAGGACTCTACTTCAATCTTGCTTTCGGTACGCAGACGGCTTCATCTGGTCAAAATAATACCGACATTCGTTCTTACTTAGGTCGCTTGGACTATGCCTTTATGGATAAATTACTCTTGACTGCAACGTTCAGAGCAGATGGATCTTCTAAATTTTTAGGGGACAACAAATGGGGATATTTTCCATCCGTAGCAGTTGGGTATGTCGTGACCAAAGAATCATTCCTTGAGGACAATGAAGTCTTGACCAATTTGAAGTTAAGAGGTTCGTGGGGGCAAGTCGGAAACGAAGGGATCGCTCCTTTCTCGACTATTCCTTCTCTGAATACTGCTATTGCTAATAATCCATCTTTGAATGGTACGAGTACGGTAGCTGGTATTGCGCCGGGAGGTCTAAACAATCCCGATTTGCGATGGGAAACTACTACCCAAATTGACTTAGGATTTGATGCTGAATTTTTAGCAGGAAGGTTTAACCTTTCTTTTGATTACTACCGAAAAAATACAACGGATCTCCTCCTAGCGCGTACCTTACCACCATCCTTTGGGCCTGGTTCTCGGTTAGAAAATGTAGGTGAAATCGAAAATGAAGGTATCGAAGTAGTGCTGGATGCTATTGCTATCAACACTAAAGATTTCCAATGGGATGTAAGTTTTAATATTTCCACCGCTAATACGGTATTAGTTGATATTGGCGATCAAGAATTTCTTTCCGTAGGAGGTGCTTTCCGAAGTTCGGCGGATATTGTTCAACAGTTATTCGTGGGCGAAGAAGTTGGGACAATCCGAGGTTACCAAACACTTGGTGTGTGGGGAACCGACGAAACAACCGAAGCTGCTAATTTTGGCGCTGTTCCCGGTGACATCAAATACGCAGATATTAATGATGATGGAGCCATTACAACGGACGATATTACTGTAATTGGAAATGGTGCGCCCGATTTTATCTGGGGATTGAATAATACGTTCAACTATAAAAACTTTTCGCTCAATGTATTTTTCCAATCTATGGTTGGACAAGATATTTTGAATTATAGTCGAGCAGTTCGCTCTGGAGCAAGTGCTGATGGTTCTATAACCGATATTGGGCTACTAGATGCTTGGACACCTGACAACCAAAATACAGATGCGCCTGCACTAACTTCTACGGGATTCCAACAAATCGAAAGTTCTCGATTCATTGAGGATGGAACTTTTATCCGACTCAAAAATATCAGCTTGGCTTATACGTTGCCAGCTAGTTTGTTGACAGGAATTGGAGTGGAGCGCGTTACGGTCAATGTAAGTGGTCAAAATGTATTTACCATTACAGATTACACCGGCTACGATCCTGAGGTCAACTCTGGAGGTGCTTCCAATACGGATATTGGTTTTGATACTGGAGTATATCCTAATCCAAGAGCGTGGACGGTAGGCGTAAATGTAACGTTTTAATTGTATAATTTCTGAAGGGTAACTATTTACCATTTACCGCTGCTTTATAGTTTAAAATGTTGTCAAGCAGTCATAAATTAAATGGTTTGTCATATTAAATTAATTTTTTAAATAGATTTGAAAAACGGTTTAAAAATCAAAGAAAATAGGTTTATATTATGATGTAAAATCCTCTAATTCCGAAGGTGGTAAATAGTTACCTAAATTTTTAAATAAAAACTTTATGAAATGAAATCGATAAGAATTTTAATGTTATCCTTGATTGCCCTATTTATGGGTTGTACGGATTTAAAAGAAGACACCACGGGGCTAGTAGCTCCAGAAAATTTTTATACAACCGTAGAGGAGGTAGATGCGGGTGTCGCAGCAGTTTACCGAATTTACATGGAGTATTACCTCAATGCACAAGGCGGACTGCCCACACTAGGTGGTGACGACGTGACGGCGAGAGAAGATTTGAATAAAAATCCTTACGCCGAGTTTGACCAATTTAGAACCACCGAAGCAAACGGTTGGTTGCTAGAGCATAACTGGGACAGACTGTACCAGGCTATTTATCACGCCAACGCCGTGGTGAATAATTATCTAAATACGCCCGAAAGTCAAGCTAGAGATCAGGCTGCTGCTCAAGCATTCTTCCTACGAGGATGGGCTTATTTCCAATTGGTGAGAACCTTCGGGCCTATTCCAATTTACAGAAATATTACTCCCGACGAAGGACCAAGAGCACCCGAATCAGAAGTGTATGAATTGATCGTTTCGGATATGCAATTTGCAGTAGATAATTTACCCGAATCTTGGGGCGACCAACCAGGAAGAGTAACCAAATGGGCGGCTCAGTTATACTTGGCCAAGGTACACTTGACAATGGCTGGTTGGCCATTGAAAGCAACGGAGAATTACGCTATTGCTGCTAACTTAGCTAAAGGTGTGGTTGATAATTCTGGACACGAATTGATGCCTGTATTCAACGATCTTTGGTTGATTGCTAACAATAACAATATCGAAAGTATGTTGGCAGTTCAGGCTTGTACTGACTGTGGAGATTGGGCATTGACGAATCGGATGCCATTGTCCATTGGGCCGTCCGATGCGGATGGAGGAACTGGCTGGGATGATTACTTCGCAGAGATTGCTTTCTTCGAAGAGTTTCCCGAAGGACCAAGAAAAGAAGCTACGTTCAGAACAACCATCGAGACACCTAACGGACCGATTGATTGGACAGAAACTTTCCCTGGTAATCCTTATTACCTTAAAACTACGGGTAACACCCCTAGTGTTGGCTTTCAAACTGACTTCAACACCTACGTATTGAGATACGCAGAAGCATTGTTGACTTACGCAGAAGCACAAAACAAAGCGGACGGTTCGCCCAACGCTGATGCTTATGAGGCCTTAAACAAAGTGAGAAGAAGAGCTGCTGGACTCGACGTTAATACTCCTGATCCAACTGTGGATTTGTCTGGATTATCCTCGGATGATTTTCACCAAGCGGTTCTGGACGAAGCAGGCTGGGAGTTGGCCGGTGAGTGGCACCGATGGTTCAACTTGGTCAGAAACCAAATTGTAGCGGAAGCTACTTCTAAGCGAAAAACGGATGGTACTGAGCTAGGACTAGATGGTGTAACAGTAGGTGATCCCGAATCAGCATTCGAGAAATTCTACTACGCTCCGATTCCTGCTAACGAAATGATACTCCGACCAGATTGGCAGCAGAATCCTTGTTGCAACTAGAAAGCAGCACGTTTGATAAGAAATTTAATTTCAAATATCATATTCACGGACTAAAAACCTCTTCTCCTCGCGAGAGGAGGTTTTTTTAATTTTTGTTTGTAAATGAACTGTTGTAAAATTTTTTTAGTGTTTGTAATTATATTGTTAGTAGGTAGCTGCCAAAACGAAGAAGTAGCCAAAAAATTCGTTGTGGTCTCTGACCAAAAGAGTACCATTCAATTTAACAATATCATTACGGAAACGGATTCCCTTAATTATTTTGTCTATCCTTACTTATATCTGGGGGGTGGTGTAGCCGTCGGCGACTTAAATAATGATGGTTTGACGGACATTTATTTTACGGGAAATATGGTCGAAAATAAATTATACCTCAACGAAGGGAACTGGACTTTTAAAGACATTACGAAAAAAGCAGGACTGGCGGGTAGCGAAAAATGGTACACGGGCGTAACGATGTGCGATGTCAATGACGATGGCTGGTTGGATATTTACGTCTGCGTATCGGGCAAAGACGGTGACACCCGCAACGAACTTTACATCAACAACAAAGACCTTACATTTACGGAATCCGCCGCACAATTTGGTCTCGACGACGAAGGTGCGTCCATTCAGTCTGTCTTCTTTGACTACGACGGTGATGGGGACTTGGATGTGTACGTCGGTAATTATCCTGCTACTCCGTTCAGTAGCCCTAATTTATTGTACAAAAGAAAAATGGATAATTTGGCACAGGAGGAAAGCGACCACTTGTACGAAAACCAAGGCAATGGATCATTCAAAGATGTTTCCGAGGAAAGTGGCATCGCAAATTTTGGATTGACGCTCGGACTGAGTGCTGGCGACTTCAACAATGACGGACACGTAGATATTTACGTCTCTAATGATTTTAGCACCCCCGACCGCTTTTTTGTTAATCAGGGAAATGGAAGGTTTGAGGAAAAACTCAAGGCCTCCACTTATCAAAATGCGCTCTTCGGAATGGGCTGCGACGCTGCGGATTATAACAACGATGGCTTGCTGGATTTAATCCAAGTGGATATGACGCCCGAAGACAATCAACGTTCCAAGGAAAATATGGCGAGTATGAATCCAAAGTTATTTTGGAATACCGTGGATTTTGGATTTCATTATCAGTACATGTACAATGCGCTCCAACTGAATCAGGGTATCAATCAACAAGGAAATCTTCAATTCAGTAACGTTGCTCGGCTGGGAGGATTAGCGACTACCGACTGGAGTTGGGCACCCATTTTTGCTGATTTTGATAACGATGGACACAAAGATATTTTTATCACCAATGGCATCAAAAGGGATGTCAACAACAAAGATTTTTTTGAGGAACTCCAATTAAAAGTCAACCTCAGCGGTGGGATGCAAAATATCTCCTACGAGGACATGCCCTCCGAACCCATTCCCAACCAAGCCTACCGAAATGATGGTCAACTCACTTTTGAAAATGTGAGCGAAAAATGGGGATTGGACTTAGCGGGTTTTTCTCACGGAACGGCCTACGCAGATTTTGATAACGATGGCGACTTGGACGTAGTGGTCAATAATATGGATCAAAAAGCCAGCCTGTACGATAACCAACTCTCCGATAATTTTCATTATTTAAAAATCCGATTTCAAGGACAAAAAAATAATCCGTGGGGATTGGGAACAAAAGCTACGCTCTATCACGATGGAAAGATGCAGCACCAAGAGTTGACCCTCACCCGTGGTTTTCAATCTTCGGTAGCACCAGTTCTTCATTTTGGTTTGGGAGAAAATGCTAAAATAGATAGCCTAAGAGTCGTCTGGTCGGATGGTAAAAGTCAAATCTTCAAAGACGTTTCGTCCGATCAATTGTTCACCGCAAAATATGGGCAAGCAAAAGCTACCCCTGAAAACAATACAATTACAAAAAGAATTTTTAAAGACATTACCGAGGAAGTGAGCATCAATTTTCAGCATCAAGAAAATGAGTACAATGACTTCCTCTTCGAACCACTCCTTCCCCATCAGACTTCAAGGATGGGATCAGGAATTGCCGTGGGTGATGTCAACAATGATGGGCTAGAGGATTTTTTTGTGGGAAATGCTAAGGACGCTTCGGGTGCGCTTTTCCTGCAAGGTGATGATAAAAAATTTGCAAAGATCAGCAAGCCTTGGTCTAAGGATGCTCTCCACGAAGATATGGATGCGTTATTCTTCGATGCGGATAATGATGGTGATTTGGATCTGTACGTGGTGAGTGGAGGAAATGAATTTGCTCGAATGCCCCAATTGCTACAAGACCGCCTCTACCTCAACGACGGCAAGGGAGCATTTAAAAAAAGTGCTACGAGCCTACCAGAAATCCAAAGCAGCGGCAGCCGAGTCAAGGCAGCCGACTACGATTTGGATGGGGATTTGGATTTGTTCGTCGGTGGAAAAATGAAATCCGCTTCCTATCCCTTGGCTGATCGGAGTTATATTTTGCGAAACGAAGGGCTACAAAACGGAGTACCCGTTTTTAAAGATGTGACAGCCACGCTATCGGAAGCCCTACTGACGCCCGGTATGGTGACGGATGCGTTGTGGACAGATTTTAATAATGACCAGTACCCCGATTTAGTTTTGGTCGGCGAATGGATGCCCGTTTTATTTTTTGAAAATGCTAAAACGCACTTCGTTGATCGAACGGAATCCCTTGGCGACAAATCGGTCGTTGGTTGGTGGTACAGCATTGCCGAGGGCGACTTCGACGGAGATGGCGATATGGATTTGGTGGTGGGTAACTTAGGCAATAATTATAAATACCAAGCCTCCCCCGCTGAACCCTTCGAACTTTACGTAGGAGATTTTGATAAAAATAAACGTCTGGATTTGGTACTCAGCATTCAGCAAGATGGAGAAAAATATCCGCTACGTGGGCGACAATGTTCTTCCGAACAAATCCCTGCTATCAAGTATAAATTCAAAAACTATAACGCTTTTGCCTCCGCCACTTTAGAGGATGTTTATGGTAAAAAAAACCTCGAAAATGCCCTCCAACTCCAAGCTACCCATTTTGCGAGTAGCTTGTTACAAAACAACGGCACTAGCTACGAGGTGAAAGCACTACCACCAATGGCACAATTCTCCTCGGTAAACGGCATCATCGTAAAAGATATCAACGGAGATAAAAATCTTGACTTGATCCTTGCGGGCAACCTCTACGCATCGGAGGTAGAAACTCCACGCAACGATGCCAGCCTAGGGCTAGTACTGATGGGAAATGGTAAAGGGGATTTTCGAGTAATGCCGCCCAGCGAAAGTGGGCTTTACCTCCCAGGTGATGTAAAAGATATTCAAATGATACAGTTTGGGAGGGGCAATACATCGTCAGGGATTTTGGCAATGGTTAATGATGATGTACTAAAGGTGGTGGAGATAGATCATAAAGCGGGGAAATCCCGAAGTGTTGGTACTACTTCTCCAAGGTAGTATCTTTAAGGAATGGAAAGATAATAAATGCAGTTTTTTACGGTATATTTCCTGCCGTCAAAATTCTACATTTATTAATTTTACATTTCACAACAAGGGTTTTACAAAAATATGCTTACCAAAATTATTCAATCAAAATACGAAAATAACATATGATAAAAGTAGGTCTAATTGGTTGCGGAATGATTGCTGAGCTAGGGCATCTTCCAGCTATACAACAATCTCCCGGGCTAGTTCTTGAATCGCTTTATGATCCACGCTGGGAAAGGGCTTTGGATATGCAAAGACGTTTTCACGCCAAACATGCCTACCCAACTGAGGAAGCCTTTTGGAATTGTGGTTTTGATGTGGTTGTGATTTGTACTCCTGCACCGCTTCACCTAGAGCATGTCATTAAGGCTGCAAAACATGGCAAACACATACTCTGCGAAAAACCGTTAGCGATGACAGTCAACGAAATCGAAGAGATGATCAGTGTGACCAATGCAGCCAAGGTTAAGTTATATACAGGTTTTACGTATAGGTTTAGCCCCTCTGCTTTGGAGATTCATCGCCTAGTGAGGAGTGGTGCCATCGGAGAAGTGAGATCATTAAGACTCATTTATCTGTGGAATTTACACGGTAAATGGCAATTTGATTCATCGGGAACTATGATCCCCAGCAAACTCCGAGTGGGCAGAATGGAAGAAGGTGGACCAATGGTTGACTGTGGAGTTCATCAGATAGACTTGGCTAGATGGTGGTTATGTTCGGAAGTAAATTCCGCACGTGGTATCGGCGTGTGGGTAGAAGACTTTGAAGCGCCTGACCATATGTATCTTCACATGGGACATGAGAACGGTGCACATACGATGGTAGAGATGAGTTTTTCGTACAATGCAACTTCAAAAGAACCAAGGAGTAATTTTCAGTACGAATTAATAGGAACGGATGGCGTTATCAGACTCAATCGAGAGGAGCATAGCTTCGAACTGCGCAATTCTCACGGAACGCGATACCTTCCGTGGCATCCCGAAAAAAACTTTATGGGCATGTACCATGAACTTTTGTTTGCGCTGACCCACCAAGAAGATCGGAATATGCCGTTGGCTATGGATGGTTTGGTGGCAACTAAAATTGCAAGACAAGCAACCAACCAAGCTATCTCCGAGCGGGAAGTAGGTAGTTCAAAAAACCATTCTAAAATGATAATTGCGGAACAAGGCGTAACCACAAGTAACATCCCTGCTGATTCTTCTGAACCTGCTCCGAGTGAATCTGGTCAAAATGAGTAGGAGTATATTTTTTGATTAATGATTCTCCAATCTTTATCTTAACTCCAACAAAATCTCCTCTGCAACCTTTCTTTTGTAGTGATTTTTACTATTCGAAATTTCTTGTAAAAGCATTGTTGTATTTGGAATATCCGCAGCTTTGAGATAAGCCATGGCTGCGTACCATTGAGCTTGCTGAGCGTAGGAACTTACCTTACTTACTTGATCTAAACTTTTAATACCATCCTCTAAATCATCATTTATAATTTGGCTTAGTCCTAGATGAAAATAGACTCTATCCCTAAAATTCAGACTGTCATTTTTTACCAGATCTTGCATCAGTTGGATAGCTTCAGGATACGCTGCTTCGTTGTAAGCCGTTGCCGCTTGCTCCCAAATTTTATCTACAGAACTATTGGTAGATCTCGCATTGGTTGCGCTGGGTACTTCAAAATGTTGAGCAAACAGACGTTCGGGAGTAGGAGAAGAAAGGTTATTTCTAATCAGAAAAATAGCGGCAACCAGTAATAGCATAACAGCCGCAATCTGTAGTCGCCTATTCAAAAAAAAAGGAATACGCCGATTGGTAGAAGATTCATACTCATCCATGTAAGACTGAGCATTGGCGAGTAAGCGATCTCGATGGTTATTTTGGATGACGGCTTTGGATACTTCGAACAATTCTACCGAGAGCGCAAAGTCACTATCCTTAACTTTGCGGTCTTCAAAGTCAGAACGCTCCTCATCCGTGAGTTGGTTGTTATAATATTTTTCAATCAGGTCTAGGTCTTTTTCTTTCATGTCTTATTTTTTAAAAACTGACGACCGACTTTCCTGAATCAGTTTCATTAATTTTTGCAAACAATTATATTTCTGACGCTTCGCACGCCCCGCATCTTTGAGTCCTGCCCGTTCCGCAATTTCTGCCATACTATATCCCCCAGCTCCCCAATCCAATAGAATTTGTTGGCAAGTATCGCCTATTTTATTTAACAAATGCGTTAATGCTTGAACGTCCCCTTTTGCCGCTAAAACTCTTATAATATCGGGAGCGTGATCCTTGGCGTCAGGCATCTGCTCGGGATAATCTATCTTATTACTCGTTCGCTTTCTCGCAAAGTCCACACATTTATTATAAATAATTCGATAAAGGTAAGTAGTCAAGGAGGCCCTGTCATTAGAGTAGGCGCCTCGCTCGATCTGAGAGATGATCGCCAGTACGGAATCCACTAAGGCATCTCTAGCTTCTTCTTTGCCTATTTTAAGTTGGTGATGAAGTTTGTAGGCGTAGTTAATGTGTTGCTTGAGGAGGTATTGAGTAGCTACTTCTCTTTGGTATCCTCCATCCTTTAAGGCAGTCACGAGTTGTTCATCTGACCATTTATTTTTTGAAAAAAGTTTCATGTATTTAAGATGCCATCAAGGGCAAAGGTGATTGGTTCTAGCTTTGAAAGAATTCTACTGCTAAATTTTTGTACTTCATTTTCGAACTTGCAGAATGCCTCTCCCCCGCTGGCGGGGGCTAGGGGGTGGAATTTAAGATTAAATGAAAAAATCGTAGATTCCAACCCCCGCCAGCGGGGGAGAGGTGTCCTACCAACTCGCAAATTAGGTATAAAAATTTGACAGTATAGTTCTTCACAACTAGAACCAATCACCCCTACATCAAGGGGAGGACTTTTCGAATGAGTTTACGAGTAATAATAGAATGTATTTTTTCAAATATAAAAGTAATTGATAAAATTTCAAATTTGCGTACCTTGGAAAATCTGACTCGTTTGATTTTTACCAATCTCATTTTTGATTGAAGTACCTCTAAGTATTTCAATTGTTATAACACACATACGATGAAAATTATAACCCCATTGATTCTATTATTTTTTCCTGTTTTGCTGTTTGCTCAAATGGAACGAGATACCCTTCAAGCTATATCATTTTTTGAGGAGGGAAAAAAATGGTACGAGGAAAGAGCTTTCGAAAAATCGAGGACTCCTCTCAGCAGCGCGCAGCGGATTTACCAACAATACGAACTTTGGGAATTATTTCATAAAGCTACTATCTTGCTTCACGATAGTTATTTGAAAAAACGACAAACGGAATACGTAAAAACTAGTATTGAAAATAAGCTAGCAAATTGGGAAGTACCCGACGATAAACCAAATTTTTATAAAGGAAGATATTACTATCAACTAGGGGTCGCAGCCATGTACGAAAACGCTTCCGATCAGTTGCTCCAATACGCCAAGCAGGCCCTCGCTTTGTTTGAAAAATCTGTGGATAAATCCTACTTAGGAGACGCCTACACACTCATCGGAAATTACTACTGGCAAACTGGTGATATAGAAAAAGCGGTACAGTTTAGAGAACAATCAGTTCGAACGGGTATAGAATTGTACGGTGAAAGCGCTCCCGAAACGATCAAAAACTACAGCTACTTAGCCATGTTTTTAAGTCGAACCAACGACCTAGATAAAGGAATAGCTTACGCCAAAAAAGCAGAACAAATTGCTTACAAGGTTGATCCCGAAAAATATCTGATTCATCCTTACGAGGCATTTGCGGGGCTATATTATTACAAAGGGAATTATGAGAAATCCTTAGATTATTTTAGAAAAAATCTAGCTATCCAAATAAAAAGTTATGGTGCTGTTCATTCAGAGGTCGCCGAACAAAGTCGAGGGATTGCCGCCTGTTTGGATATGCTAGGAAAGTACGAGGAAGCAGTTCCGTACTATCAAAAAAATATAGATATTCACGAGGTTTTGTTTGGAAAATTTCACCGAAACATTACAGCTTCCCAGCGAGGTATTGCGTATAATTATTTCAAAGTAGGACAATACAAAAAGGCAGCCGAGTATATCCAAACTGCGCTTTTTACTTCCCTCCAACTGGAAACCCCCAATGACATCCTAAGCAATCCT
>JBCCJE010000026.1:0-15476 GCA_039027925.1 Bacteroidota bacterium | reverse complement strand
GGATTTTTTAGTTTAAATATTAAAAAAATGAATACGATTTTTTGTGGATTTATCTGTAACAATTTATTTACAAAAGTAAATCAGTTTGTGCCAAAAGAAATAGACAAAGACTTGGTAAGTAGGACGCAACGAGCTAAATTGTACAGTTGTCCATTTGAAGTGGCGACATCAAGATTTACTTCGTCGGCATAAAACAGGCTAGATAAATCGTACAAAGTAATTAGCGACCAAAAAAGAAAATATATCATCAATCAAAAGCAACAACTCATCAACTAATGAAAAATCACTCCCTCATACACACGGAGCAAGGCTCCGTCAAAGGTTATGATGTTGATCTTTTCCAAAGGGCAACCATTCCTGCTATGGTATTCAAAATGCACGAATCCGCCATGCAGCAAGTCATGCAACTTGGTGTATCCGCTAAAGAACTGGTAACACAAAATCTAGGATGGGTTTTGGTACAGCAGTATTTTGAATTTTTTAGACAACCCCAACTAGGGGAAAAAATAACCATTCAAACTTATCCGACGGGTAAGGCGAGAGTATTTACTTACAGAGATTTTCAAACGACAGACGAAAGAGGAGCGGTATTGGCTCGGGCGAGTTCTTCTTGGTTGCTCATGGATATTCAAGCTAGAAAGATGGTCATGCGCTATCCCGAAAATATAGACGCAATGCTTAGAGAAACCGAAGACTTTGAGAAGTTACCTCGTCCACCTGCCATGAAATTTAAAATTAAAAATCCCGATTATCAAAGCACCTACCGAGTAGGATTTCACGATTTGGATTTTAATGCGCACCTTAGTAACTTTTTTTATTTTAGATGGATGCTGGACACACTACCCAATAAATTTTTAAAAGAAAACCAACTGAAGACTTTGAATATGCGATTCAAAGAAGAATGCTACATGGATGATGAGGTAAAGGTATTGATCCAAAAAGTTGATGAAAAAAAAATGCTGCACGTAATGATGAAGCAGGAAAAAATTTTGGCCGAGGCAATGACTCGTTGGAAATAATGTAGTAAGATCATTTGCAATCTAGGGTATTAGCGAGTTCGAATAATAAATTACCTTTGTCCTTTTTTTAAAATAAAATACCTTATCGCCTGATGAAAAAATCATTGTATTTAGTTTTTACATTTTTATTGTTATCCGTGTTGTGGTTGAGTTGTAACGATAGCAATAACAATAAAAATAACAATAGCAATATCAATAACAATAGCAATATCAATAACAATAGCAATAGCAATATCAATAACAATAGTAGTAACAATAGTGCTACAAAAACTAAAATCTTGCCTTCACCGAGTGATGAAAAGGTTTCGGAGTTATCGAATACTGAGGATCACGTTTCTATTTTTAACGGAAAAGATTTGACTGGATGGGAAATCTACGGTACAGAAAAATGGTACGTAGAGGATGGTCTATTAGTGTGTGAAAGTGGGCCTGACAAACAATACGGCTATTTAGCAACTCGTAAAAAATACAAAGACTTTGACCTAACCATTGATTTCAGGCAAGAAGCCAATGGTAATAGCGGTGTGTTTTTTCGAAGTTCGATAGCAGGAACAAAAATTACGGGTTGGCAATCAGAAGTAGCACCTCCAGAAAAACATACAGGCGGTATTTATGAATCTTACGGTAGAGGTTGGTTAATCAAGCCAGTACCTGAATTAGACAAAGCATTAAAGATGGGGGAGTGGAACACCATGCGTATTGTAGCAAAAGGAGATCACGTACGAACCTTTGTCAACGGAACGAAGATGGTGGATTTTCGTGATGAAAAAATTGGGGCAGCCACAGGACAAATTGCTTTACAAATTCACGATGGGGGAGGCATCAAGGTGAAGTGGAAAAATATAAAGATAAAACCCCTTTAGATATAAATCTAAAAGCCATGTCAAATATTCAAAATACATCAGAACAAAAAGACTTTTGGTCATTAAGGTATGAGGAAAATAGGACAGGGTGGGATATAGGTTATCCCTCCACACCTATCAAAACGTACATTGATCAAATTGAAAATAAGGAGATCAAAATCCTTATCCCAGGAGCAGGTAATGCCTACGAGGCGGAATATCTGTTCCACCAAGGATACAAAAATGTTGATGTTGTAGATATTGCATCTGCGCCTTTGGAGGGATTACAAAAGCGGGTATCTGATTTTCCTAAAAGTCAGATGATTCAAGTTAATTTTTTTGAACATGAAGGTCAGTATGATCTGATTTTGGAGCAAACTTTCTTTTGTTCTTTTCCACCTAACAAAGAAAATCGAAAATTGTACGCAAAAACAATGCACAGCCTGCTAGCCAAAAATGGAAAGTTGGTGGGTGTATGGTTTGATTTTCCTTTGAGTGGTGATATGGTCAAGCGACCTTTTGGTGGAGATCGAGCGGAATACCTTACTTATTTATCCCCTTACTTTGACGTTCAAATTTTTGAAAAATGCTATAACTCCATACCGCCGCGTGCGGGTACTGAACTGTTTGGTATTTTTCAAAAAAAGTAATCTTAGTCGGAGTTATGTTTTGTAAATAAATTGTTATAAGCGATCTTATGATCTTAAGATATGCCAAATCTTAGAGATTCGGCATATCTAGTTGGCCAAAAAGATTTTCTGAGCAACCTGATGTAATCAAAATCTGCACGACCTTGAAGGGATCAAATAGTGTTATGGCTAAAAAAAACTTAGCGGATAATTTTAAAATTACCCGCTAAGATGTTCGAGATGATACTGTCTCTTGGTTTTTCTAAAAAAAATGTTTTTCGATTACTTACTGCTCAAAGTTCAAAATCGTATTTTCAATGATGGCACAGCATTCGTTGAGTTGCTCCTCGTTCATCACCAAAGGAGGGGCAAATCTTATGATATTACCGTGAGTTGGTTTTGCGAGTAAGCCGTTATCTCGGAGCTTTACACAAATATTCCAAGCGGTTTTGCTGTCTTCTGTATCATTAATCCCGATAGCATTCAACAGTCCTTTTCCTCTGACAAAAGTTACTAGATCAGATTTTTCAACCAATGCTTGCATGTTCGCTCGGAATATCTTTCCTAATTTTTCGGCATTCTCTGCTAATTTTTCTTCCTTCACTACTTCCAAAGCTGCCATAGCTACGGCACAAGCGAGGGGATTACCACCAAAGGTAGAGCCATGTTCTCCCGGTTGGATGGTAAGCATAATTTCGTCTCTAGCCAACGCCGCAGAAACTGGAAATACGCCTCCCGATAAAGCCTTTCCAAGGACTAATATATCAGGCTTAAATCCTTCGTGTTCGCATGCGATCAACTTACCAGTACGGGCAATACCCGTTTGAACTTCATCGGCAATAAACAGTACATTATTTTTTTGGCAGAGGTCATAAGCAGATTTCAAATAGCCTTCGTCGGGCACAACAACGCCAGCCTCACCTTGAATGGGTTCCACCATAAAGCCAGCCACGTTGGGATCTTTTAATGCTACTTCTAATGCTGCTAAATCGTTGTAAGGAATCAAAACGTAGCCAGGCATAAATGGTCCAAAATTAGTCGTACTGCTTGGATCCACAGAGGACGAGATAGCAGCTAATGTTCTTCCCCAAAAATTGCCTGTAACAAAAATGATCTTAGCTTCATTGGTCGGAATACCCTTTACTTCGTATGCCCATTTGCGGCACAGCTTTACGGCCGTCTCTCCGCCTTCTACCCCAGTATTCATCGGTAATACTTTGTCGTAACCAAAGTAATCACAGATATATTTTTCGTAACGGCCTAGTACGTCGTTGTAAAACGCCCGGGAGGTCAGCGTCAATTGATCGGCTTGTTCTTTGAGTGCAGTTACTATCTTAGGATGACAATGCCCTTGATTAACAGCTGAATACGCAGACAAAAAATCATAATATCTTTTGCCTTCCACATCCCATACATAAACACCTTCTCCCTTGGTGAGCACCACGGGGAGTGGATGATAATTATGGGCACCATATTCGTCTTCTAAATTCATCAAATCTTGCGACGATAACATTGTTTCTTGAATCATGTGTTTAATATTTTATTGGTATGATTAAATGATTGAATGCCTGCCCCGAAACCTTGGGGATTATGTGAATAATTGGATGGTTAAAATCTCATAATCCCCAAATCTAACGAAATATAAATAATTTGGCAAAACGAATAATTTCATCAATTTTGTAAAAAGATTATTATGAAAAATTCAGACCTGCTGCTTTTCCCAATTTTAATATTTCTATTTTTTATTGGATGCGCTGTTCCTACGGAAAATGAAGTATCCTCTACGAACATCAATCCACCCGCCGAGGGTTTTGATTCGAAAAATTCTTCTCCCGAAGCGATCAAAATTGCTGACGAAGTCATGCTCGCAATGGGCGGTAGAAAGGCTTACGATGATGCCCGCTATTTGTTTTGGAACTTCTTTGGAAGTCGGACTTTACTGTGGGACAAACATACGGGGGATGTTCGGATCGAATCGCAGCGGGATAGTTTTACTGTGGCGATGAACATTCACTCCATGAAAGGTAAGGTAAAATTGAAGGAAGAGGAACTGACGCATCCTGATTCTTTATCCAAGTATTTACAAAAAGGAAAGGACATCTGGATCAACGATGCTTACTGGTTGGTGATGCCTTTCAAATTAAAGGATTCAGGTGTTACGCTGAAGTACATGGGAGAAGAAAGTAAGGATGGAAAAAACCGAACCGTACTCGATCTGACTTTTAAAAATGTAGGTAAAACGCCGCAAAACAAATACCGAGTGTACGTAGATCAGGCGACCCATCTGATCAATCAATGGGATTTTTATCCTAATGCTACGGATGAGCAACCCCGATTTTCGACACCTTGGAAGGATTATAAAAAATACGGAAATATATTGTTAAGTGGAGACAGAGGTCAGTATAAATTGACTGACATTGCCGTACTCGAAAAAGTGGATGACGGAATTTTTGAAGAACTTTAGGACGTTGTGACCATCATTCCTTACCCCCTTTCAGTTCATCTTGATAAATTTTTAGTGCCTCCCAATCTCGATCTACTGCTATCTGGGCTTGTTTGGCCCAAGTTCCCGGATCCGCTAATTTATACCTTGATCCCGCAGCGTCGAGCACTTTTTGAATATCTTCTACGCTGGCTTTGGAAAGTTTTTCCCAAGTATCAATTTTTGCATCTTTAAGCAAACCCTCTATTTTCGGCCCAATGCCTTCCACCACTTTCAAGTCATCCACTTTAAAAGTTTTAAACCCAATCGCTTTGGCGTAAAGTTTTTCGACTTTTGAATCAGTTATTTTATCATCGGCACTGCCTAGTTGTTTTTGAAAATTAATCAACGCTTCCCACTCGTCGTTTTTCGCCCAAGCTGCTTGATCGGGCCAAGTGGTGGGATCGTGCATTTTGTAGCGAGGCCCCTGCGCTAGAAGGATTTCCCTTAATTTTTCTACTTCCGTTTCTGATAGTGCTTTCCAAGTTTTGACATCGGCAGCCTTGAGCACACTCTCTATTTTTGGACCAATGCCTTCTACAATTTGGAGATTATCCTCCCCGAAAGCCAAGGCGTAACTTGATTTGGTGCCACTTGAAGTTACCTCAATTTTTTCGTCCTGCTTCTTTTTTCCCTTCTTCTTTTTCTTCTTCTTTTTGTTTTTTTTCTTCTTCTTTTCCTCAGATTCTCCTGGTCCATCGGCTGTTTCTTTTTCCGTAGATCGAGATGCTAAAAGGAGTTCTAGCTCGGTGATGCGAGTTTTCAAGTCTTCCACTTCGGTTTCGTCCACGCTCGTATCAGAAGTTTCGGCTAGTTGGATTTCCATATCTCCGTAGTTGGATTTTAACTCAGCGTAGTCCGCTTCCATTTTTGTATTGTTTTCGTAGGCGATGGCGAGTTTTTTCTCCAAGTCAATAATTCTATCATTGAGTACTGCTACGTCTGGTTGGTTATCGTCTTGCTGTTGGGTTTGTGCCGCCAAGGTGTCAAGGTCTCCTTGTAGAGACTGATTAGTAGCTTCAAGGTGCGTGACTTTAGATTTAGCTTCTGCCAGTTGCGATTCTAGTTCTGAGATTTTAGTATCTGCTTCGATGTTGCCCACTACGCCCTGATAAGGTCCATCATTGACATTACTTACTTGCAGCTCTAAGTCCGCAAATTTAGTTTTCAAGGCAGCGTAGTCATCTTGAAGTTTAAGATTGGTATTTCTCGAAGTTTCTAACTGGTTTTCTAGTTCCGCAATCTGATGCGTGTAGGCGGAAACATCTGGTTCGGTAGTAGCATTCACCTCGGCTGTAAGTGCATTGTTATATTTTGCTTCCAAAGTCCGATACTTCGAATCGTAATCGGCAAGATTGGTTCGCATGGTTGCGTATTCTCCACTTAACTTTTCGTATTCGGATTTTGTGGTTTCCAATTCAGATTGATTGGTATTGAATTTTGTTTTCCAATTTTTGACATCCGCGTGTAGTCCTTTGACTTCTTTGGATAAACTTGCGCCCCTCGTCCAACTCCAAAATAGCCAACCTAAAATCCACGCTCCTAGCAAAAGCGGAATCAACCACCATGAACAATTTGGGCACCAATTGAATAATAATAAAGGTATCATAGTCTAACTGTTTTTTATTTTTTTTATTAGGGCAAATGTTTAACTCATTGTTGGTAAAATTTCCCAAAAGAAAATTTTTGCCGTAGTTACTTTTTTTAAAAAATGCTTTCTCAAATCCTAAGGCTTTGGGGCAGGCTCTTCTCACTTCTCTGTCAGCAGCGTAATCACCACTCTTCTATTTTTTTGTTCTCCCGCTCTAGTTTTATTGGAGGCAATGGGTTGGGATTCCCCCCGGGAGTCCAAGATGATCTTGTCTCTGGCGACTCCTTCTCGGAGTAAAATATTTTTGATGAGGATAGCTCTTTGCAAGCCAAGATCGTAATTGTACTGACTAGGCCCAGTACTATCGGTATGACCAACGATGGAGACCCGATCTCCCGATGAGTTAAGGTGTTTGGCTAGTTCTACCAAATAAGCATCAATCTCGGCGTCTTGATCTTTGACTCTAGCATCAAATGGATAAAAAATCAGAGTACGATCATTGATTTCAGCGATGGTGACTTCCTCTTCGCTGATTTTATCTATCCAGTTAAACTCGATGGCTTCGAATGGATTCGTCTCCATACCCTCTAGATCTTCCGCAAGTTGGCTGTTGATGATTATTCGATCCTTGGGAACAACCTCGCTGAAGAGTTCCCGAATACGGTCTGCCCTAGCCAATCCCATATTATCATAGCCGTCGGGAGTGGTTTCGTCGGCAAAATAGTACCCCGTAATTTCTAATACATTTTCATCATCGAGATTGCGAAGGATAGAGGCTTGATAATTATCAAATCCATCATTTAGGCTTTCCTCTTCGCTCGACCAATTGAAGGTAAGTGGTCCTACTTCATCGGGAGTCAACACCGCTAGGTCATCATTATCCAAAGTAGGTATGACTTCGGTATCCGTAGTAACTGCTGCGTCGGAGTGGCTGCAGATACCCACAATCTTGGTAGTATATAACCAATGACCAATGAGCATGTAAAACAAGGTGAAAATCAAAAGCAGGATAACTCGTAGGCTCATAGTTTCTTATTTGCTAGAAAAAACACATACACAAAATATATAATATGTAATTTCACTACTGGAAAAATTATATTTCAGCTAATATATGAAAATAATTGAAAATCAGAAGATTTCGAAATTTTGGAAGCTATTCTGTTGATCGGCTTTTAAGTGTGCAGATTACTCAGGCAGTCTCCGTAGTATGTTTTTAGCAATTGTAATTTAGGCTAAATATCGCTAGATACACTTGAAAAAAGAAACGTTATTTATACTTTACACGTAATTAGAGAGGTGAGAGATAATCCATAATTCATAATCCATAATTATTTAAAGTGAAAATATTAGTAATCGGCGGCGGCAATATGGGTATGACTTACGCCCAAAGTTTTTTAAGAAGTCATATCACCAAAAAAGAGGACATGATGATCCTCGAAAAATCTCCCGAAAAAGCGGTAGTCCTTTCGAAAAAGGATATAGGTACAGTTTATGGTACCCCTGATGCTTGCTTCGAAAATGCGGATTTAATCATCTTCGCAGTAAAACCGCAAGACTCAGATCGGCTTTTCGAAACTATCAAACCCATGGTAGATGACCAACAAGTTTTCCTATCCATCATGGCGGGTGTGAAAATGGAAACCATCTGCGAAGCCTTAGGGGTAAAAAAAGTTATCCGAGCGATGCCTAATCTTCCCGCTCAAATCGGTATGGGCATGACGGCATTCACTTCGTCTAATGAAGTGACTAGAATAGAATTGGTGATGGTGCAAAATCTACTGAACACTACCGGGAAGACAATTTACGTGGAAAGCGAAGCAGCCATAGATGCCTCTACCGCTATTTCGGGAAGTGGTCCCGCTTACGTTTTCTACTTTATGGATGCGATGATGAAAGCTGCCAAAGAGATGGGCTTCAAAGAATCGGAAGCCGAACTACTAGTAAGCCAAACCTTTAAAGGAGCGGTTGACTTGTACAACAAAAATAACTTCAACTGCGCAGAATGGATTGCCAAAGTTTCTTCTAAAGGGGGAACCACCGAAGCGGCAATGAAATCCTTCAAAAGTAAGCAGCTAGAGAAAGATATTATTGCAGGGGCACAGGCTGCCCTTGACCGAGCCGTCGAATTGGGGAAGGTGAAGGTTGGTTCTTCGTAGGATGTGAAAGGTTTTCCCAAAACTTTAGACCAGGTTTCGTACGTAGTTTTATATAAAGTTGAATCTGGAGATATGCCAAGTCTTTTAGATTTGGCATATCTCAGTTGTCAAGAGACATTCTCTAAACAATCTGATGTAACTAAAACATGTACGACAAACAACATTGAGGACTACATACGGAAATTGGGTTAAGGGACTTTCCCAAAACCTCAACACAGGCTCTCAAACTAGTGAAGCGATCCTATTTTTTGCAAAACCATTACTTTTGGCTACATTTACTGACGAATGAAAACATTCCTATCTTTTAAAATTTATTGTAAACCAAATCATTTGAATTATGAATAGCATCTCTTTCCAGTCTTCCTGGATCTATTCCCAATCTAAAATTTATTGCTTACTCATCGGACTGTTCACTTTTTCGCTCGGCTTTCAGAGTTGTGGGCCAAGCATCTTGCGAGATTCATTTTCCGTGGAGCAAAACGACATTATCAAAACCGATGCGATTGCTCTGATGAAACGAGCAGGCAAAAGTTATTCTTCTATGGAAGGGGAAGTCAACGATCTCAAAAGTCGAATTGATACTTTGATTCAACACGAACAAGACCGCGGCGAAGCCAATTCGAAGACCGTAAAAATGTGGGAACTCATGATGAACCCCAACGAGAAATTGCTCGGTGGTTTTTTAAATCGCTGGGAAAACGAAGGAAAATTGAATGGCCCTTTTATCAAAGAAATTGCAAAACAAGTTTCTACCAATTTTGATAAAATTATCAAATACGAAAAGAAGAAGAAGAAACCGTAGCAGATTTTAAGAAATAATTTTTTGTTGTGGAAAATCTGATTTTTAAAAAAACAAGACTTTATAATTATGGCGAAAAAAAATTCTAACAAAGATAACCTCACTAAAATAAAAGGTATCGGCCCTAAGATTCAATCTATTTTGAACGAAGCGGACATTATGACCTATCAGGATTTGGCTAATGCTAAAAAAGCAGACATCGAAAAAATATTGGAAGAGGCTGGCCCCCGATTCAATGCGCACGATCCAGATACGTGGATGAAGCAAGCTAAGGCACTAGCGGAAGCTACTTCCACCAAGGAAAAGGAAACAGCTAAGCCAAAAGCCAAAACCAGCAAAACAAAAAAAGATAAGCCTACCACCTCAAAGGCTAAAAAAGAGTCGGAAGACAAACCATTAACGCAACCCAGTACTTCCGAAGAAGCCTCTAAGATTGGGGTGGGTGAATTAGACTTGCCTAGGTTTAGAAAAATCATGGGAGAACTGAAAGACAATGTAGATGATATATCAAGACTCACCGTCAGAAAATATCGAAAAGAGGCCAAGCGCGATGCAGATAGATTGCTAAAAAGTATGCGTCGGGATTTGCGAAGATGGACAAAACTTCTGGAGCGAGGAGAGTTGACTACTCAGGATTTTGAATTTTTGGTAGCTAGTAATGTCTCCTCGGCCAAGATGTCTTCATTGGCACAGTCTGGATTGGCGGAGATCAGAATCAAGGCTTACCGAAGTTCCGTATTTTCCATGATTATTGATACAATATTTGGATTGGCTTTAGCGGCTTTAGCAAAAAAGCAGAAGTAGATTGACTAGGACAAGCTGATAAGTTAAGCCTTTACAGAAAAGCCATAAAAGCTGTAAACTCCGATAAAGTTGTTTACAGCTTTTGTCTTTTTAGAAATGTCGTCAACTTAGGACTTACGAAAAATAATACGCTCCAACTAACAAAAAGCTATACCCTAAAAACCACCCTACGGGAGTATATTGAGCAAAAGAAATTTGAAATCGAAAATAGAGGTAAACAGCGATAGCTATTTTTTCAAAAAAATAAGCGATGACTGTACCGAAAGCAATACCCACTAGTCCATAGGATTGAACTAGCCAGATACTTAGCACTACGTTGAGGATGGTTTCCAAAATAGAAATGTACAGGATGATTTTGGTTTTGCCCGAGGCGATGAGAATTGTTTGGGGAAAAACTAAACGACTGATAATGACCAGTAAAAAGACATTAAAAACAGCGGCACTCTCCGCAAAATCCGAATTAAAAACTTTGGGAAACCACCACCAGCTCGTCAAAACGAGGACTATCGAAATGGGAAATAAAATATGATAAAGTTGGAGTACTTTGGACTTTAGCTGTCGCATGGCGGCGTCCCCTTTTTTGACTACCTCCGGAATCATAGCCGTACTCAGCGCATTGGCTAAGGCAATAGCTAGGGGAAGTTCCCTAGCACCGTATCGGAAAATTGCGAACGTCGCCTTGTCATCGTAAAACCAACCTACTACCCAACTATCAAATAAAGTAGGAAAGCCAGAAAGCAAAGCGTACAGGATTAACGGAAAGGATAGTTTTCCGTAGGAAAGCATGAGACTGCCGTTCCAGCTAAAGGAACTATAATGGACAATGACGAATAATAGCCAAATAAATCTTGTAACACCTAGCCCCACCAATCCGATAATACTCCATTTTAATCCCCACCCTAAAAATATAGGAACAACCACTACAAAAATTTGTAAGGAAAAAACTACGCACCCAAAACTGATAATTTTTTTGGGTTGATTTTTTAGTAGATAAATGTAATCCACCAAAAAGGAAGGCATATAAAATAAAAGATAAACTGCGTACCACCCGAAGTAAGGGAGCGCATCCTGACCCACTAACCATTGCGTTACGGTTTTTTCAAAAAAAAATAACAACGTAACTACAAATCCTGAGATGGCGCAAAACAATACAAATACATTAGAGATAAATTGCTTTTTTTCGAGGGAGGTGCGCTTTGGAAAAAAAGGAAGCATACCTTGATTGAGTCCAGTAATCCAAAAAAAACTGACCGTAGTACCGATAAAAGTGAGCATTTCGAAAATCCCAATGGCTTCTGTGGACAACCAACTTTTAGCCAGCAAAATACTAATCAAGATCGCAGCACCTTGTCTGAGTATCTGAAATATTTGGAGGGCTCGCACATTATTGATTGCAAAAATCATAGAGCGAAATTAGTTCTTTTTTAAGGAACTTGGACGATTGCCTATTCTGACGAGCCTGACTATACTGTGAATAATTTCCAGCCACTTGACTTGTTATTTCCAGCCCAACTTGTAAGTAAATAATGACCCGTTGGCACGGTTTTAGGTATTATGAAAATATTACATATTACATTGTAATTACAAAAAACTATATTAATCAACAAGGCTAATTAAAACGCCAACGAGTTTCTAAATTGTTGATTAAAACTAAACAAACACCAGAGAGTATGTCTAAAATTTAGACATACTCTGAAGCAGAACGAACAAATGCTCACCCAATTTTAGGAGTATAAATATTATTCTACCAACATAATCCAACCGAAAAACAGGCTTTCAACGAATAAAGGTCGCTTTTAAATTGAAAGGAATTTTTTCCTAAAAATCTAGATATGAAGAGTATTTTTCTACCCATTGTGTTATTGGTTTTGTCCTCGGTTTCTCTTTTTTCTAATGATTTGAAAAAAGAACGTAATAATAATGTTATAGAAGCATCCTATTTTCTAAATGATGTGGTAACGGCTGATTCTTTTCAAGTACAGGTTTCAGACTGTACCGCTGACGGTGAAGTATGTATTGATATTCCCTTCAATGATATTGGTAACTATTCCTTCACTATTGATGGAGTCTTGTACTCTGGAGGATTCTCTGAATGTTTGGAGACCTCCACTAATTTTTTTGATTATTCACAATTATTTGGACAAGGTAATCTTGGGCCATACTCACTAGATTCTTGGGATGTCAACGGAACTGTATTTACGGGTCAGTTTCAAAACATACCAGAACTGGTGGATTCCATGAACGTTTGGGATCCAACTGGAAACTGGGTAGCCAACACTACCGATCAGACGATCACGGGCGGCAATCCTACTTCGGTTTACACTACCATGTTTTGTACAGTCATCAATATCAGCGCACCTACTTCCATACCTTTATTTTCGGATACGGTTGCGGATGGGGCTACTTTGAGTTTGCCCGTTGGTACACACCAAGTGCAGTTACAAGAGTTTGGAGGTACAATGTGTTTGGATTCTTTTGTGGTAGAGGTCATTTGTGTGGGAACGACCGTAGAGAACATCGAGATTGATCAGGATTCAACTTTCATCTTTTGTTTCGACAATAGTGATCTTCAGGGAAATGTGGTTTCTACGGAAATATTTTGTCCCGATGATCCCGCTACGATTGCGAGTTTTACGCTCATCAATAGTAATACTTGCGTAGAGATTTTGGGAATAAGTGAAGGTGTGGATACGGCTTGTTATGTGATTTGCGATGATATAGGCATATGTGATACCACTACCCTCCACGTGACCGTCAACGCTACCAACCCGACGGTACAATGGGTATTTGATACTGTTTTTGTTAATACCTCCGAACGAACTTGTATAGATACAAGTGGTCTTTCGGGGGCAGTAGTAGGTATTTCCAATAATTGCCCCGATCAGTCGGGCGAGTATGCTTTGTTTTCCATAGATGCTTCGGAGTTTTGTGTGGATTATTTCGGAGTGGATATCGGAAAAGATACTGCCTGTATTCATCTGATAGATCAAAATGGAAATGTAGATACCACGTACATCGTGGCTTGTGTTTCTAATCCCATACCAGATACGATCTATCAAGATATACTCGTAGGCAATAGTGCTTCTTTTTGTATTGATACTACTCAGCTAGGTGGGGTCATTACGCCGATCACCGAAATATGCACTAGCAATGCGAATGTGACCGTCACGGCTACCACGCCACCTAATTGCTACGAAGTGTTAGCCAATACTGCGGGGCAGGATACCGTATGCTACGAATTTTGTGATAATTTTGGATTGTGTGATACTGCTGTTTATATTTTTAATGTAATGGATACGCCGGGAGGTTCGCTCGTGGCTAATGATGATTCGCACAGCGTAGTTGTCGGAGAAGTTTGGACTTTTAATGTTTGTGACAATGATTCTATTCCCGACGGCATCTTGGAAAGTAGTACGATTCTACCCATGACTGAAGGAGGTGTGGGCCCCAATAATGGAACTGTAAATTTTGATAGCGAATGTGTGGTTTCTTATGCCCCCATTGGTACGGAATGCGGATACGAAGATTCATTTAATTATGTGATTTGTAATGCCAGCGAATGCGATACAGCACTAGTGACCATCTCGGTTTTGTGTCAGGGAAGCCTTGAATTTACTAATGGATTTTCGCCTAATGGCGATGAAGTGAATCAGTTCTTTACGATCAAGGGAGCGGAGGATTTTCCCAATAATTCCCTTCAGGTTTTTAATCGGTGGGGCAACCAAGTTTACAAAGCTAATGGTTATCAAAATGATTGGGACGGAAGGTGGCAAGGCTTAACGCTTCAGAATGGTACGTATTTTTATGTATTCAACGATGGAGTAGGCAATACTTTCAGCGGATACGTGCTAATCCAGCAGTAAGAATTTGTGACGTGATATTTACTAGGTTTTATTAGACCTAGTCTATATAAGTAATAATTTTATTTGTTAAAGGTTTTGATCTAAGATATTGGTTTTCAATTGATTAGATTGGGTTCTAGCGAGGGTGTTTATTCTGACCCCAAACTAGCATAGTTTTTGTTTTTCGGATTGTGACGAAAGTGTGGACAACTCACACTTGGCGCCCACAACTAAAATACCCATAAAATATGAGAAAAATTTTAACCCTTGTTCTCTTTATTTGCTGTTTTGGATACGCTGCCAAGGCGCAGCAGGATCCCATGTTTACAAAGTACATGTTCAACAGTTTGCATTATAATCCAGCTTACGCTGGTGCTAAAGATCACCTAGCGATTGGATTGCTTTACAGGAATCAATGGTGGGGAATTGACGGAGGTCCCGTCACGCAGACCTTTACGATCCATACACCCATGAAAAACGAAAGAGTCGGAGTTGGATTGAGTGCCTACAATGATGTCATCGGACCCACTCATCAGATGGGGGCTAATCTCAGTTATGCGTATCGTATTCCTATGGGAAAATACAAGTTGTCAATTGGGCTTCAAGGGGGTTTCACCAACTGGCGAGCAGACTGGAGTAAACTGACTCTGGCTGATACTAATCCCGACGAGGCTTTTATGGAAATGCAGCCTAGCTACTGGTTACCGAACTTTGGAGCAGGATTATACTTTTATAGTAAAAACTTTTACATCGGATTTTCTAGTCCTCATCTTATCGAGTATGACCTCCGAGAAGGAGCTACTACTGAGGTATGGGCCAGACAATACCGACACTACTACGGCGCCATCGGTGGTGCTATTCCGATCAGAGGGGATATGCTTATTTTTAAGCCCTCCATGTTGGTCAAAAATGTAGGTCTTTTGAGTGCTTACAGCAAGGATGATGCTTTTCAAGGTATCGGTGCTCCTACCGAAGTTGATATTGACTTATCTTTATTATTTTACGAGGCGCTTTGGGTTGGGGTATCTTTCCGTACGGCGGTAGAAGTATATAACGATACCAGCTCATTCGACTCAGTTGACTTTTGGGCAGCCTATTATTTGCAGAATGGATTGAGAATTGGAGCTGCCTACGATTATAGTTTGACGAAACTTCAAAGCCCAGCGAGGGGATCATTTGAAGTGATGCTAGGGTATGAATTTAATTATAAAACTAAGCAGATAGTCACGCCTAGATATTTTTAAGAATTGAGAGTTAAGAATTAAGAATTAAGAATTAAGAATTAAGAATTAAGAATTAAGAATTAAGAATT
>JBCCJE010000025.1:0-15477 GCA_039027925.1 Bacteroidota bacterium | reverse complement strand
GAATTACTTTGATTTCCGAAATTTGTGCAAGACTGATTTCATGTTATTTTGCAGGAGTGTCAATAAGTCTTTTGTAAAAAATGATCAACAATTTATCAAATCAACTAACCAACTTAATAATGAAAAACAAGATTAGATTATCAAAATATTTTCGGTGCTTAATCGTATTCATGTTTTTGAATATAGGTTTTGTGGATGCACAAATATCAAATGATATTACCCACGAGCAAGCACTAGAAGCTATCATGGCTGCTAAAAATAAAGCCGAAAAGTTAAATGTAGTAGTCAATATTGCCGTCGTGGATGCGGGTGCTAATTTAAAAGCCTTTATCCGTATGGACGATTCTTTTTTGGGGAGTATTGATATTGCTATAAAAAAAGCAAAGACCTCTCGTTATTTTAATATAGCTACGGGCGACTTGGGAAAACTCACCCAACCCGGAGGAATTCTATACAATATCGAACATTCTAACGATGGACTAATCACATTTCCCGGAGGTGTTCCTATCAAAAATAAAGATGGAAAAGTAATCGGAGCCATAGGGGTAAGTGGAGGTACGATAGAGCAAGATCACGACATTGCTACGGAAGGGGCGCATACAATTAACAAACTATCTAATAAAAAATCTAAAAAAGATTAAATCATGAGCAAACTAAAAAATTTCATTCTCTTTGGAATACTTCTTTTCACTCAAATTGGTCTATCCCAATCTGAGGAAGGACTTATGCTTTACAGGAAAGATTTCCAGAGCATTTCAGCTAGTAATACGGTAACGGTGACGAGTTACGAAAAGGATAATTCTCATTTTGTATATGTAGGTGGTTTTGGAAATATTGATGTATTCAGCCTAGATAAGGAGGGTAAACTTACCGCTATCAGTAACCACGAGGTGCACATGAAAAAAGGGCCTGCAAGAGGCATGGTTGCGGATAATATTGATGGGACAGACTTTTTGTTTGTGGCGAACAAACACGGAAATGCCATCGAAACTTTTAAGATTTTGGAGAATGGATCTTTGGAGCGGGTGGCCCTAGTCGAAGATACCGACGAAACGCATTTGGGAACAGCGATTACCTTGCAGGTGGTTCACATGCAGAAAGCTTCCTATCTTTTTGTGGGTGGCTTGGAAGAAACACCCGGGTTGAGTTGTTTTAAAATACAAGCGGATGGAAAGCTAACCCACATTCAGTCAATGAAGGATGATGAAAAAATTCACACGGATGGTATCATCGGAATGTTTGTTCATAAAATAGATGGAAAGACATTTTTATTTACTGGTGGTTTTCAAGATAATGGTATCAGTAGTTTTAGGGTTTACGAAGATGGTAAATTTAAAAATATCAATAACATAAGCGATAACACTAAAGATAGATACCTGACGGGAGCTTACCCGGTGACTGGTGTAAAACTAGGCAATAACTATTACGTAGTGGTTGGTCATCGGCATCATAAGTATTATCAGAGAAAAGGATTTATCAAAAGGACAGACTTTGTGTATCACGGCGACGGCGTGAGTGTATTTAAGGTCAATAAAAAAGGAAAACTCCAACCGCACTTTATTTTAAAAGATGATGAAAACACAAAGTTGCAAGGTCAGACAAGAATCGAAATTATTTCCGTAAATGACAAAGAAGCCATATTGGCCGTTGGTACCAGAGACGATGCTAGTATTCAACTTTGTAGGCTCGACGAAGAAGGCACACTTAGCCCCATCAATTATTTGGAGACGGGGTTTTCTATTTATTACGGTTTGAGATCTCATAAAATAGGACAAGACCACTTCCTGATTGCAGGCTCTAATCGGTTCGATTTAAAAAAAGTAGCCACTTACAAAATCAATCCTAAGATCAATCGGGATGGAAAAGTTTTAAGACATATCGTCAATCTGAAATACAAGGAAACTGCTACCGAGGCGCAAATTGACGAAGCCGTTAAAACCTTTATCAGTATGAAAGATGAAATTCCAGGAATCGAAAATATCGAATGGGGAATGAATGATAGTACCGAAGGTGCTAGCAAGGGCTTTACCCATTCTTTCATCTTGACTTTTAATGATGAACATGCTAGAGAGGTGTACCTATTTCATCAAGCGCATCTGGATTTAGTCAAAAAAGTAGGCCCCATCATCGGTGACGTTTTGGTGATGGACTACTGGACAAAGGAGTAAAAAATGCTTAATAATTTAATCAAAAACTTATACACAATTTTATCTGCCATTTAAACAGTTTTAAAACATGAAAAAGACCGCTTACATCACAGGAGGATCAAAAGGCATCGGGTTAGGAATAGCCGAGGCTCTGCTAAGAGAAGGTGTTCACGTTGCCATCACCGCAAGAACTCAGCGAGATTTAGACCTCGCAGAAAAACAACTCAAAGCCATCGGAAAGGGCGAAGTTCTAGTCATCCAATCGGATGTACGTAACTTAGCTGATGAAGAAAATGCAGTACAACAAGTAATTGAAAAATGGGGGCAATTGGATTATTGTATCGCCAATGCTGGTGTGGGAAGGTTTACTGCTGTTGACGAAATGAGTACCGAAGATTGGAATGCAGTAATTGACATCAACCTAACGGGCGTATTTCATACCGTCAAAGCATCTATTCCCGCCCTAAAAAAATCAAAGGGTTACATTATCACTATTTCGAGTTTAGCAGGTACTAATTTTTTCGAAAAAGGAGCTGCTTACAATGCGAGCAAATTTGGGCTAGTCGGATTTTCTCAAGCCATCATGCTAGATTTAAGGCCCTACGAAATCAAGGTGACGACGATTATGCCTGGCTCCGTAGCGACACATTTTAACGATCATTCCGTAACGGAGAAAGATGCGTGGAAAATACAACCAGAAGATATTGGACAAATGGTCGTTGATTTAGTGCGGATGAACCCCCGAACCTTACCTAGCAAAGTAGAAGTTCGTCCTTCCATTCCACCATCTGCAAGAAGATAAACTGGGTGCACGAGGAATTGATAAAAAAGCATCGGCTGGCGTGGCTGTTCCACAGCGCATCAAGTCTTACGGACATGAGTTAAAAAAACGAACCACTTGCGTAACAAACAAGTGGTTCGTTTTTTTAAAATGGATTGAAAAATCGTAGTCTGCTACCGAGCGGGCGAGTTAGTGGGTTCGTTTTTGTGGTGAGATGTTCTACGGTGAAAGGCTGAAAGCCTTGTATATATTAGTACAGGGCATCGCCCTTTGGGATATTTCCTCAATAATTGGTTGTAACTGACGGATTATCAGTACTTTTTAAAATTAATCATTTCCACATAAAAATAAAAAAACAAATCAATCATGAAAAAAATAGTTACTCTTATACTTTCCTTTACAATTGTAGTTTTGATTATGCATTCGTGTATAGAGAAGAAAGAGATACTAGAGTTAGATGATATTGAAAATGGTGATACTGCTGATGTGTTAAGTTTTAAGAAAAATGGAGAAATATGGAAGCCGAGAAAAAAATGGAATCTATATAGCCAAGGGCCAGCTTTAACTTACAATATGTTTTTTGGTGATATTGCGTCGTTAAATCCTAATCTCAATAATTTATACGTAGAAGCAGAAAGGAGAATCCTAGATGATAGCCTAGATTGTATTGTTTGTGATTGGTTTGAATTAAGTGCTAATTTCGTAGATACTGGCTATGCAACGATTATTAAGGCAGGTATTTCAGGTTTTGTAAATGACGTATCGTGTGACTTCACACAAATAGATTTTTCCGTGCTTGATTCGAATGCTAACAATTTTCTTAGAATAATCGAAATTGACACCGTCAAAAATGCGGCGGCAGGTTACTTTGAATTTACGACTATTGATACCTTTTGCAATGATACTGTTGCCTACACAGAAGGTAGATTCAGGGTAGGGTTTGAAGAGTAGGCCTCTACAATCTCGGATCAACTTCTTCACTTTCTAGTGCCAAAACTCCAAATACACTTTCGTGGATTCTTCTCAATGGTTCTTTGCGTACGAATCGTTCGAGTCCTTCTACACCTAAAGCAAATTCTCTCAAAGCTAAGGAACGCTTCTTGGAAAGCCCTCTGCTTTTTAGTCGTTCCATATTTTCGGGGGTATCATATTCTGCGCCGTAGATAATTCTTAGGTACTCACTTCCTCTACATTTTACGGCAGGTTGTAAAAGGCCTTCTTTGCCGTAGCTGATAAATTCATAAGGTTTTACGACCATTCCTTCTCCACCCTTTGCTGTCAAGTCTATCCACCAGTTGGTAGCGTCATTTACACTTTTTTCATTCTTAGTCTCTACGATTTTGTATGGCGTAGCTCTAAATAATGCTTCATCTGCTAGGCAGATTTCCTTAATGTTTTTCATGTGCCATTCGTGATTTTTGTCCGTATGTACTTTTCCCTCGGTGGCTAATATATGAAAGGGTGCGATTTTGTAGTCGCTGATATGTTTTACTTCCCAACAATAATTTCGATAAGCAGCAATGAATTTATCAATTGACTTACGCTTGTTACTGTACTTGGAAAGCAATTGGTTAATACCGTCTATATTTCTATTGGAGGTTTGTTGCAAAATTTGTTCAACTTCCAAAAGTGCGTTTTTAGCTGAGGTACCCACGGCAGCGTACTGATCTTTGAGTAGAGCCTGAGCTTTTGCTGACCAAGGCATCAACTCGGTATCCAAACAAACCCAATCTGTATTGTGCTTTTCCCAAAAATTAGAATTGGTCAACGCTTTCTGAACTCGACGTAAGAATTCCTTTTCAAGTTTGTGATCACTAAAAAAGTTTCTTCCTGTTCTTGTGTAACAAATGCCTATTTCTGCGTGCTCTATTCCAAATCGTTCTGTGATCGTTTTTTCGTCCTTACAAATAATCAAAACAGTACGAGATCCCATGTGTTTTTCTTCGCAAATTACCTTTTCTACATTTCTCTTTTTGTAGTAATTGATGGCTTGCTTGGGATGTTCAAGATAGTTGGGTAAGTCACTCGTAGCGCAAGGCGACATGGTGGGTGGCAGATAAATTAACCACTTCGGATGGATGGCAAATCGGCTCATTACTTCCAATGCCGCAATTGAATTTTCTTCTCGAATCGTCAAATTATTTCTCAGGCGAGTTTGAACGATTCTTTTTCCGATAACATCATCAATGTTGAGTACATCGTCATAGACCTGTTGGTGGTTTAGATTATTTACCGTTTTTGTTTCTACGGGTCTGATGGGTGCACAATAGACCTTTCGGGCTTGGACGGATACCAGCTCTTCTTCTGGATAGCGTAAAGCGGTCAATGCGCCACCGAAGACACAACCGGTATCTATATCAATAGTTTTATTCAACCACTCTGCCTTCGGAACGGGAGTGTGCCCATAAACTACCTTTGCTTTTCCTCGGTATTCAGATGCCCAATTATACCTTACGGGCAATCCGAACTCATCAATTTCGCCCGTTGTTTCTCCGTACAAACAAAATGACCGAACAGCACCCGATCCTCGTCCTTGCATTTCTTCTTTTATGCCCGCATGGGCAACTGCCAATTTTCCGTTATCTAAAATGTAATGAGAAATCAGACTGTATAAAAACTCCTTTACTTCGTTTTTAAAGTCTTCTGACTCTTGTTCTAACTGCTCCATAGTTTCAGCCAAACCGTGCTTTAACTGAACATTTTTCCCATTGAGTTTCCTTTGAAGTTTTATGTCGTGATTGCCGGGGACACAAAGTGCAATACCACTTCTGACCATACTCATCACTAACTTTAAAACAGCGGGCGAGTTAGGCCCCCTATCCACTAAGTCCCCCAAAAAAATAACTCGCCTATTCTCGGAATGTGTAACTTCTATTCCGTAGCTGACGCCACTGTCAGCAACTTTTGAAATTTGGTAATTCAGTTTTTCGAGTAATTCTATTGTCTCATCGTAGCATCCGTGAATGTCACCAATGATGTCAAACGGACCGTGCAGGTCTTTTTTGTCGCTGTATAATTTTTCACGAGTAATTTGAGTAATTGCTGCTACTTCTTCCTCCGATTTGAAGATATATATTTTTCTAAATCCTTCTTTCTTTAGTCCTCTAATGGAGCGTTTGAGTTGTTGCTTTTGGTGGCGGATGACGTGATCGCCAAAATTTCTGTCCTTGCGTTTTTTGTTTCTATCTTCGCACGTGCGCAAAGGTAAATCCAGAACAATAGCTACGGGCAAAGTATGATTTGCTCTGGCTAAGTTTATCAGTTTCTTTCGAGATTCCTTTTGGACATTAGTAGCATCCACAACAGTTAGAAGTCCATTTTTTAATCTTTTTCCAATGATAAAATTTAACAAATCAAATGCGTCGGTGGTGGCACTTTGACTGTTTTCGTCATTAGAAACAATGCCCCTACAGACATCAGAGGATACCACTTCGTGTTTGTCAAAAAATTCATTGGCGAAAGTGCTTTTTCCAGAACCCGAAGCACCAATGAGTAAAACCAACGATAATTTAGGTACTTTAATTTCCATGTTTGAATATTGCCATTTGTGAAGGTGCTCCTACGTTTTCGTCTTCATCACCAATTGGAGCAAATTGGACAGCGTAATTATTATTTTGGGCGACTTGATTAGCCCAGTTTTGAAATTCCTGCCTTGACCATTCAAAACGATGATCGGTGTGGCGCATCGTTCCCATTTCCATATTTTCAAACATCACATTGTATTCACCGTTCGGAGTAGTCAGGATTACATACTTAGGTTTTGCAAATTCAAATACAACCCGTTCAAAAGATTTGAGGCGGTCTTCGTCCAAGTGCTCAATGACCTCTACTATGGCCGCTGCATCAAAATTTTCCAGTCTTTTATCCTTGTAAGTCAATGCACCTTGAAATAATTTTATCCGTTCTTTTTGTTTCGGTGCCATTTCGTCCCAATGCAATCGTTCCTTACACTTGGTTAATTCCGTATGGGAAATATCCATTCCCGTAATTTTTTGAAATTGTTTATCCTTCAGCATCATACGAATTAACTTGCCTTCCCCACAACCCATATCAATCACTTTTTTTGCGCCCGTTTCTTTTAATTTTTCCAAAACCAATTTAAGGCGTTTTTGATGTAAGGTTTCCTTTTTTTCTTTTTCTTCAACGGTTAGTGCTTTCTCCTGCGTTTCATCTCTCTCACTTAGTCTTTCTAGTGCTTGTCGGGCTAGTGAACGAAGATTTATCAAATAGCGTTTTGTGATTTGTTCTTTTTCGGGATGGTCTTCAAGCCATCCTTTCCCTTTGTCTAATAACTTGTCAATTTCGTTTTGGCTCACAAAATAGTGTTTGTCATTATCCAAAGCGGGGATGAGTACGTAGAGATGAGAAAGTAAATCTTTTAGTTTGACTTTGTTTTGTAATTTGACGGTGTAGTATTTACTATCTCCCCACGCTGTGAATTTTTCATCCAATTGGTGTCGTTCGATTTCTAAGCTGTAGCCTAAAGGCTCAAACAATTTTCTGATCAATAACTCACCGCCTTTTGGTACTGGCAAGACTGCAATTTTTACTGCGAATGGCATTTTGACATCCACTAGTTCAGGTCTGTTTTTACATCTTCCATTCATAGCCGTAGAAAAGGCTTTGGCCAAGGCAACACTCAAAAAAGAAGAAGCAACGTAAGGTCTATCGTTTACGTATTGCCCTAAAGAAAATCCCCTACCGAAGGAGTTTCTCTTGCCTCTGACCATATCAATGGGATCAATATCTAGTAGAAGTGCCGCCGTTGTTTTTTCAGAATTACTTTCGGGATAAAAAATATGAGCCTTCCCGATAGCTAAATCCACAGTTTGTAATTTGTCGGGATGCTTATGGAGTAAAAATCCTAAATCATTTGCGTATTTAGATGTCGTAGTTATTGTGAGTAGCATTTCTATTTTTTTATGATTTCAATCTCTTTTTTGTTCTTCCAACAATTCAATAGTTCTTCATTTGTACTTAGCTGAACGATGTAAAATTTGCTGTACGAATCGAATACTTCCGATGCTTCAATGTGTTCGATTTCTACTCCGACAGCGTTGATGTAGTTCGAATGAATCAAGTATAATTCCTTATTCCTTTTTAGGATATATCCTACGTGACTCTCATCAAATCCAATAAAGTGAATTCCTTCCTTTAGGTACTGCTTAATAGCTAAGATATTATCCTGCTTCGATTGTTCTGAAAATTCCTTAACCTCGGAGTTCAGCGCTAAACTTCTTGCTTCGTTTATTGGACTTTGCTGAGCTAATTTATGTCTATTCAAATTCAATCCAATATCTCGTAGCGTCGTCGAAACAAAATATCCACACGCAATTTTACCTAGCTTTGGTTTTGAGGTGTGCCCTTCGAAAGACCTGCATATGATGAAAGATAATTAATAAATTGGATACTAGAAAGAAAATCTAATTCTCTAGGGAGATCAAAGTTCTCCTACTACTAGCGCAAAATACTACGGAGAATAGCGATTATCTTTTGCGCCGTCTTTTAATACAATACCTTCAACAATTTTTTACTATCCATGTACTGAAAATACCGAGCAGTCACCCGAAATTTTTCGTCTAAGATCACAAGGATAGGAGCGGTAAATTGACCTTCTCTCAATGCCAGCAACTGAGCCATTTGATGAATCGGATTTCTCGATTTTCCTACTTGATCATTCACCAACGTCCTACCGCCAAAAATTACTGTAGAATCAGTCTCAGCATCGAATCGGACGGCATAGTATGCTTCGTTCAGTAGGTCAATGACTTCTGGATTGGTAAACACTACCTTGTCCATTTTGCGGCAGTAAGTACACCAATCAGTATAAAAATCAATGAATACTTTTTTAGGGTGGATAGCCAACGAATCTTCTAATTGTTCGAAGCTAAGCCAACGCACCGATTTTGTTTCCTGTGCACTCAAAGGCGTACCTTGCAAAAACGAAATGATAGTTAGAAATAGAATTAACTTGTTCATATGTTTTAAAATATGTATCAACGTAGGTTGCCAATTTTTAGTGAAATGAAAACTGAGCGAGGTGTCATCGGCCCATAAACAAAATCAGAATCACGCTCTGGCCCGGTGTCAAACTCTGGCTGATAACTATTAAAAATATTGCGTACCCCTCCGCCTAGTTCCAAATACAAATCCTCGGAAACATCAAAATGATAACTTGCTTTTAGGTTCATATCAAAAAATGGATCAGAATCCAATAAATCAGGTGAGCCATCGGCACCAACTACTCGTGGTACAATCATGGAACCAGTATATGTTCCCGTCAAATCAATTCTAAATGCGTCCGTCGCATTGTAGTAGGAGGTGAAATACCCGTATAGATTAGGATTTCTGACAAATTCATCTACCGTAATAATTACGCCGTCATTATCTTCTGGTGAAAAAATTTCCTGCGTTTCGTCATAACTAGTCCGTTGAGCAGTACCCCCCAACTGGAAAGCAAATTTGCCATTGGGCGAATAACCTGCTTCAAAGTTGATCCCAGCTACCGTAGCCCCTGCTCCGTTTTGAACTTCTTCCAGTATGGATCCATTGGGCAGTACTGTACCAAAACTTACCTGCGTAAAAGGGTTTTGCAACTGAGTGTAGAAGCCTTCAACCAATAAATTGATTTGTGCTAATCCTTTATTTTGAGTGTAATTCAAAGAGCCAGTAAAAGCATTGGAAGTTTCTTTCTCTAGCTTATCCGATAAGATAACAAAGAGTGGCTCTCCACCTACCGAAGAAATATGTAAGTCTTCATTGAAAGCCTGTGGTGCGCGAAATCCTCGGGCGTAACCACCTCTGAATCTCAAGTTATCATTGATTTTATACAGTAAAGTAGCACGAGGACTGAAAACACCTACATTGACATCGGCTGTCCTTCCGATGCCACCGATGGTATATGTTCCGTCCACATTAGAAATATCGTACCGACCACCGAGCAAGGCTGTGAATTTTTGGTTTGGTTTCCATTCGTACTGCGCAAAAAGCCCCGTTGTATTTACCCGCTGGTCAACCAAGCGATTATATCCTCGAATCTCATCACGCGTATCGTAAGTCTGGTTTTCGACCCCTACGGCGAGCACTCCGTTGGTACCGAAATACCGATTGTATTGAACGCCCGCCACTATCGCTAAGTCCTCCGTTAAGCCGTAGGCATTGATAGCCAACGTGCTGTCCTCGGCAGTTTCACCGCCACCTAAACCACCGTAGTAGCTGTCTCGCTGTGTACGTTGGGCCGAAGTATAAACAGAAATTTTATTCAGATTTTCCTTGCTCCATTGCTCATAATTGATGCCGCCGAAAAAAGTATTGTGGTCGAGTTCTTCGGTAATATCCGTAAAATGAGGCGCCAAATCCAAGCGGTCACCGCCCCTGCGATATTCTTCCAAGGCACTAAAGTCTAAGGTAATTTTGCTACGATCACTTGGCTTGAAAAAAGCCTTTGCGCCTAAAACCGTATTTTCTAGTTGTACCAGTTCCGTAAAACCATCTCCATTGGCATCGTAGCTATCACGTTGGCGGCTCATACCATAAAAGGTGACTCCGCTAGTCAATGCTTCATTTACAATTGACCCATTTATATTAAATGTTTGGTCGAGGGCATCGCCAGCTATGAGTGCAGTGTTGGAGCTAAATTCCCAAGCATTTTCTACGGGGTCTTTGGTGATGATATTAATAGTGCCCGCAATGGCATTCGAACCATAAAGAGCAGAACCGCCGCTCCTTACCACTTCCACCCGCTCTACAATATTAGTAGGGATTTGGTCTAGCCCATAGACGCTATTTAGAGCACTAAAAATAGGACGACTGTTAATCAGAATTTGGGAGTAGGCACCTTCCAATCCGTTAAGGCGTACCTGAGTGAAACCACAGTTCTGGCAGTTGGTCTCGACTCGTACTCCTGGCTGAAAATTGAGCCCCTCGGAAATAGCGACGGACTGCGTAGCATTGAACAGTTTGTCATCAATTACGCCCACTACCACGGGATTGTTAACCCTATCCTGCTCGTAGCGTGTACCCGAGACTACCACCCCCTCTAGATTAAAAGCATCTTCCTTTAGGGCAAAGTTTTTTTCTAGTGACTCTCCTTCTTTTAGGGTAATTTCTACCGATTGGGTCAGATACCCTAAGAACTTTACTGTGACGATGTAATTACCTGCTATCACATTTTCGATGATAAATACTCCGTTCTCATCAGCGGTCGTACCTGAGGTAGTGCCTTCAAGTACGATACTTGCGAAGCCTAAAGGCTCACCCGAAAGGTCATTGACTTTACCCGCAAGGGTAGCGTTTTGTCCATAAGCTGCAAGAGTGAACGCAAGTAGTAAGACGGGTACGAGAATTTTATAGTAGTTAAATTTCATAATTGGGCTGCATTAAAATTATTATTAGGTAGTGCAAATATAATAAGTTAGAGTACACTAACAAAATTTTTAAATCTTTTTTGATTATTTTTACAGTAAAAAAATATGCCCACTTCGGTCAAAGAAAATTATCTAAAAGCCCTCTACTTTCTTGATAGGCAGGACAGCCGCATCAGTATCACAGAACTGAGCAATAAGTTGGAGGTAAGTAAGCCAACCGCAAATCATATGGTGAAAAGTCTTCAGGAGAAAGGTTGGGTAATTTACCAAAAATACAAGCCCTTACAATTGACGGAGAAAGGGCGGAAAGCTGCTGCAAAGGTCATCCGCAAGCATCGGTTAACGGAGATGTTCTTGTATGAAATCATGGATTTTGGGTGGGAGGAAGTACACGAAATTGCGGAGCAGATGGAACACATCGACTCGGAAAAACTCTTTGCCCGTATGGATGAGATGCTCGACCATCCTTCCTTCGACCCCCACGGCTCGCCCATTCCTGATAAAAACGGTAAGGTGGTCAAGCAACAGCTTCCTGCTTTGATTGACATTGCATCAGGCGAGACCGTGAAACTGATTGCACTTGCCAAAAGCTCTACGAGTTTGCTGCACTATCTCAATCAATGCAGTATAGAACTGGGCGTTCAAATCAAACTCATCAAGGTAGAACCGTTTGATGAAAGTTGCCAGATTCGAGTCGGCGATAAGCCTCCGTTTATGATAAGCCGTAAAGTTGCGGAAAGTTTATTGGTCGAGGTGATTTAGTTTTACCATATTTATCAAGTAGATATGAGTCTTCTTTGTTATTAAGTGCTTGTTCGTAAACAAAAAATGATAAATCTAGAGCAGATGTCTCTTGCAGTTTATCAACCTCAAAACCTTGGAATAACGGAATTTGTATATTTTCCATACTTTCACTAAGAACAGGAGCTTCAATATCTAAAATTGTAGAACCTTCTCTGATCCCCGTCAGCCTGAAGTCAATTGATTTGGAAAGCCAATCTGGAGTTTTTCCTCTTTTTATTTTACTGTTTCCTTCTACGTACAATAATAAAGTAGATTCCGCTAATCTTGTCAGTTGTTCACTTAATTCTCGAAGAAGGCTAAAAGGAATTTTTCCGTTTTCGCTCTCGTATCCTCTAAGTTTTAAAATATGTTTTTTTAATTTTTCCATTATTTCCAGACATTTATTTAAAATTACAAATTCTATTTGAGTAAACTCGACTCACTACCGTTTTTTTAGCTGTCCAAAATCTACATTCTCCCGATTTAGATTTGATATACTCACTTTCACTAAATTTTTCTACCTCCTGTAGCCGACCGAGGTAAATGAATAGTATCATAACTACAAGAAAAAGTACCGCAAATACGAATCTCATAACGCTTTGTACTTTAAAGTTAACAACAAGGTTGTAACTTGGTGTTAAGAAAATTTATTATGTTATTATTTTAGATATTTTGAATGGCTACCAATGAAAAATAATTCTTCAATTAACATTGTAATCGGTAATCACCGAAATGATTACGACATCGTTGCTACGCTCGTAAAACATTTGAGTGTGCTGAGCAGACAGCGAGTGGTTGGAGACTTATGGTATGAGGATTTAACATCCGCAGGGGCTGATACTAGCCAAATTATTGAGGAAAAAGTAAAGCAAGCAGACTTGATTCTTGCGGTTATCAGCATTGATTACTTGGTTTCGAAAAAAAGAGGAATAGACTTTTACCTTAAACTTTCTAAACAATTTGGAAAACAGATCATCCCCGTTATTGCAAAAGAATGTATCTGGCAATACGGTGAATTAGAGAACGCTTACGCGCTTCCTACCAATGGAAATGCTATAGGAAATCAAAGTAAATGGGACACCACCGAAGCACCTTACATCTCCATTGTATCTTCTATCAAAAATTACATAGAGGGAAAAATTTCCTTTAAAAACGAAACTTCGCTTAATACTTCCGACCTCAATTCCGAACTTAAACTGACCCCTTCTCCGCAGGAAATAGATAATTTTCGAAATGTCCACATCGCCAAGTTAAAATTACTTGATTACGAAACCCATTGGAATCCTGCGGACCACATCCATCTAGAGTCGGTAGTCAGCATTCAAAGAAAAGGTAAATTCGATAAGAAAAAAGTAGGATTGGACGAAGCCATTCTCAAGAATTTCAAATCAAATACCTTCTTACTGATTTGAGAACCCGGATCGGGTAAAAGTGTGGCACTAAGAGAACTTTGCAAAAGATTTCATACAGAAAATAAATTTGATACATACCTACCAGTTTACATTAATCTTAGAGACTGGTACAGCGATAAGATGTGGGATGACGAAGCTCCTTTTTCCACAGATATGTTAGAAAACTTTGTAGTCAATGCGCTTACTGAAAAAGAAGGATACCAAACTAGCCGATTTATAAAAAAGTATTACAGAAGTTTGTACGCCAATGGTCAGTTCGTTTTCCTATTCGATTCTTTTGACGAAATTCCCGCTGTACTAGATTCTTTTGAAGGGTCAAAGCTGATTGATAAATTATCTAAATTGATTTTTAAATTTTCGCTGGATAGTGGATGTAAGGTAATTTTATCATCGAGAGAATTTAAACAACCCACGAGAAGATACTTCGATGCGAGTGTCTTGATTCATCTTGAACCATTGAATGAGGTTTCGCTTATTGAAGGGTTTGAGAAAGCGGGATTTGATCTCTCCATTGCCCAAACGATATTTAAGCAAAAAAATTTCCGATCGTTAGTTACCAATCCTTTTACCTTTTCGTTGATTAAAGATTTCCTTAAAAATAATCATCATACTATTCCCAAAACACAATTGGAACTCTACGAAAACTGTATCCAAAAAAGATTAGATACCGATCAGCTAAAAAATAAAAAGCAAGTAGATATTGATGATCTCATTGCTTTTGCCAAGAATACTTCCTTTCATCTTTTTAAAGAGAAAAAACTAGGACTGAATATTTCTATCGAGGATTTACTGTTGATTGGAGACCAGAGAAAGATTCATAATTTTATAAAAATTATGCGAGATAATAACATTGCGAGGGTAGGGCAGGGTAGTTTTGGTTTTATCCACAGAAAATTGCAGGAGTATTTTGTTGCGCTTTGTTTTAAGGATAGTCCACAAAATCTGCCACTTGAAAGTATCCCTACTAACGCTCGGTATCGAGATGCCTTAGTGGTTTACTGCGAGATTGCCAAGCCTGAAGTCGCGTCCGAGATTATTGAATACTGCTGGCAACAAGTGAGCGCAAGAGAATTATATTTTTTTGATGAGCAAAACGATTCAGATCATTCTGAAAGTGAAGCCTCCTTCGACCGATATAAAAAAAGCCTTTCTTGTCTCAGATTTCTGATTGATGGTTTTAGAAGTCGAAAAGAATTGATCCAACCTATTATTGGTGAGTTAGCACGGTACATATCAACGAACCTACAAGAGAGTAACTTGATTGTCAAAAAGCATACGATTGAAGCTACGGCTTTGTTAGACGATCAAAGCGCCGAAAACTTCATAAGTCAAGAATTTAAAAAAGTAGAATCTCCTAATTCTTATCTTTTGGAGGCTTTAGCTGATGCCCTGAAATATTTGGATAAACTCGATTATTTTGCCATCAGGAAATTGATAATTTATTATGGTAATAAAAGTACTCGACACAACATTAGCCAATTGATCAATGCGCTTTCCTTATCCGAAAATCATCAACCCATCGTATCTTTTTTAAAAGTAAAGCAAAAGTCCCCGTATATCGTTTTCCTCTTAACAGGTCTGTTGGGCTTGTACGTATTCTTTTTTCATGGCGATATCTTCCTGCCACTTTTTTTATTAATTGCTTTGATAGTCTGTTTTTTTGTGCTCAGAATTTTTGTGCCTATAATTATTAGAGGATCATTCCTTTTGAGATATACGTCTTTTAAGGAACATACAAGTAATTTCGGAGTCACCATTATTGGACTATTTATATTGTTTTTAATTACGATATTTATTCAATTCATAGGTTTCCTAATGTCAAAGCTGACATTTATACCTGATTTAACAGGGATAGACGGATCGACGATATTCATCTTGGGAATCGTGATAATGTCCTTTGGCTTTTCTTTCTTCTCTTTCATTTTTGATAAAGTAAAATACCTCCATGATTTTTTCTTATTAAGAGAAACATCAAAAAAGATAGGTAT